>NZ_AOGZ02000016.1 GCF_000332515.2 Leptospira wolbachii serovar Codice str. CDC | reverse complement strand
ACGCGTAGACTGGCCAGGGATGTTTTCCAAATGGAGAAGTTGGATGGATCCTGCTCTTTTGGTAACAGAGCTAAAAGGTTCTAGATACTTCACAAGTGATTTCGCTAAAGGATGGTTCACTTCTTTTTCGATTCGATAAACAAGTGGTAGGTGGTCATCGGACACTGATACTTGGCGTACTAAAAATTTACCTTCGGTCAGAGTTCCTGTTTTGTCCAAAAAGATGGTATTTGCCTTAGCTAGCGCTTCCACAACAGATGGATTTTTTAAGAGTACACCTTTATCCGCATTGAGAATATGATTGGTGACAAGGGCTGTAGGGACTGAAATACCCAAGGCACAAGGGCAGGCAACAATCAAAACAGAAATAGTTGTGACAAGGCTTTGTTCTAAGTTCCCACCCGATACATAATACCAAACAAAAAAACAAAGGAAAGCAAGACCAAAGACAACGGTAATAAAATACGAAGCAATTCTCTCGGTAAGGATTTGTAGTTTTGGTTTGAGATGCAGTGCTTCTTCTAAGCGAAGTTTAAGGGAAGAGAGTGTGGAGGCGTGGTAATCAGAACCGGCAACAATCAAAGCAGGATTATCCATGGCGAGAGAACCTGCAAGGATATTGTCCCCTTGTTTTTTCCGAATTGGTAAGGACTCACCAGTAAGAAAGGATTCATCCACATAAGTTTGTTCGGAGATCAAGATGGCATCCACTGGAATTCGTTTCCCGGGGGCCACACGGATTTTATCTCCAATTTTGATTTCACTACTAGAGATTGTTTCTTCTCCTGAGTCTGTCACTCGAATGGATGTCTCCGGAAGTTTACAAAGTATCGATTCCAATTTATCGGAAGCAAAAACTCTGGCTTTCTCTTCGAAGTACTTTCCAATCAAAATAAAAAAGTAAATCATTGCCACTGAATCAAAATAGACTTCGCCCACATCAGTGAGTGTTACATAAACAGAATAAAAATAGGCCATAGAAATTCCCAAAAACAATAGGAAGTCCATGGACAGAGTTCTCCGTCTAATGCTTGTTAAGAATCCAGACATAAAAGGATATCCTGAATATAAATAAGCAGGAGTGGCAAATACCCAAGAGGCATAGTGGAAGAGACGTTTGATATCCAAATCAATTCCAGTGAAATATCCTGAATATAAGGCAACACTTAAGATCATAATATTTCCAAAACAAAACCCGGCCACACCGATACGAAGGAGTAGGGTTTTCAGTTGTTTTGTTTTTTCTAGTGTTCCTTCCGTGGGAGAGAAGAGAACGGGTTTATACCCAATGGCGCGGATGAGGGTTAGGATTCGCGATATTTTGATTTTAGTACGATCAAAACGGACTCTGGCTCTCCCAGAGGCAAAATTGATTTGAGCCGAGAGGATTCCTTCCTCTTCATTTAAAACTTTTTCATTGATCCAAACACAAGCAGAACAATGAATATTTGTGATTTGTATTGAAACTTCAGAATGATCTCCTGATTTACGAACGAACTTTTCATATACGAGTTCGTTTTCAAGATCCGCATCGTTTTCTTCGATTCGAACAGGATCGAGTTTGGTATTACCTTTTAAGTTGTAGTAATAACTTCCACCGAGTGAGTTGATGATAGAATAAACGGTTTCACAACCTTCGCAACAAAATACTTTTGTATCGTCCCCGACCTTTGCTTCAATCCGTACCAATCGGATGGGATTTCCACAATGGTCACATTCTGTTTTGGTTAGGACCGAAAGGCTTTCGTTCATCGAACGGAGATCTTTCCTTCTCTTTCAAAGGATTTGCCATCAATATCAGCAACCAATCGCAAATTCCATGTTCCCTTTTCTAAAAGAGGGATTTTGCCACTAAATCCATTGGCATTTGGCTTTAAGTTGTAATGCACTGTGTTCTTTGTAGTTGCGTTTCGTTCTAAATATACAACCACAGACTTTGCAGAAGTAACAGTCCCACCTTTTTCCAGTTGGACTGATATTTCGGATTCACCAAACGGAATGAGGTTTAAGTTGTCCCAATTGGATTTTAAGACATACCCTTGTTTCAAAAGTTCCTTTTGGTTTTCGATGGCTTTTTCATAGTTGAGACCGATTTCGTAATAGTTTTTATCCATTACCGGTTCGAAGTTTTTATAAGTAAGGCGAATAGTATAAAACGTAGCTGCCACAAGAGCAGTGAAACTAAAGAGAACCACATACATGGCATTTCGTAAACTTGGGTGTAATTCTTTAAACATCATTACCTCCTTGGTAATGTTAAGGAGAGTTTTTTCTCCAATCGTTCATCTGGATCTTCTGCATTGTTTAATACAATAGAACCTGGTAAATATCCTTCATTCAACTCTTGTTCTGTGAGAGATTGTGTCTCTAAAACCACAGAGATACTTTTGATTTCGCCTGATCCCAATTTGAATTGGTTGTTTTCTTCACCGGAGCGAATCAGGATTTCTTTTCCATGCCTTGTATCAAAAGCAGAGAGTTGGAATTCCTTTTCTACAGGTGCAATGTTTTGAATGCGCAGAGCAACGAAAGCTCTGATTTTATTATCGGGGATTAAGATAGGTGGCATGGACTTATTGGATGCAGCAATCATCGACATAGGACTGCGAGTGATGAGTTGGATGATCGCACCCGTAATGACGACTGTTAAAAGAATCGCATATACAACAGTTCTTGGACGAATCCATTTGATTTTAGCACCAGTTTCTATTTGTTTAAGAGAGAAGTATCCTATCAGCGTTTTTTTGTTTTCTTTTGCCATGATGGATGTGCATGCATCTACACATTTCCCGCAGGCCACACAACCTACTTGAAGACCATCTCGGATATCAATCCCAGTGGGGCAGACAACAACACACATATTGCAGGAGATACAATCCCCAATTTTTGTTTTTCCATCCCGACGAGGTTCTCCTCGTTTGAAGTCATAGGTAACGTTCCAAGAATGTTCATCCATAAGGAGAGTTTGGAACCTTGCATAAGGGCAAGCATAACGGCAGAACTGCTCTCGGATAAATCCGATGTCGATGAACATCGCCGCTGTAAAGAATGCAGTAAAATAAAAGTAGGTTTGTGAAAATGCCGCAAAACTTAAATAGTCAGCTAACATTTCGTAGGGGCTTACAAAGTAAGCAATCCAATGGAAGGAAGCAATAAAGGACACAACAACCCAAAGAAAATAAACAGTGAATTTTCCATGGAGAGATGCATCCTTCTTTCCATATTTTGAATCCAAAACAAACCGACCAATTCTATCGAATAGATCGGTGTAGATTGTTTGAGGACACCCCCATCCGCACCAAACACGGCCGATGACGGAGGTGAAAAAGAAAAGAGAGAGTCCCATCGTTAGAAGGAAAAACCATAAGATTAGCCCTTCTTGTGGGATAAAAAGACCGCCAAACAAGTGAAACATCCTATGAGGAATGTCCAGTCGAATGAGTGGGCTACCTTCTGGTAACACCACCCAAGGTGCGATTAAAAATAAACCCACAAGAAAACTCATAACGAAATTTCTTCGTGTTCTTACCTTACCTGTTTGTGGTCTTGAAATGATCATCTTTATTTAGCCTTTACCAAACTACTGTTTTTAGTGGCAAGCCATGCCATCACGGCATACACTTTTTCGGCACCTAAACCTTCCCAAGCTGGCATTCCACCTCGGTTGAGTTTTTGTCTTTCTGGGCCAATCCCTTTCATGATGTTGTTAAACACTTCTTTGTCAGTGTTTCCATGAATCCAATCTTTATCAACAAGGCTTGGTCCCACAGCACCTTCTGCAGTTGGGCCATGGCAAGCGGAACAAATTTGTTTGTAAGTTCCTTCACCTTCTTTGATAGCAACTGCGTCATCACGGTAAGGGTTTGATCCATCTTCTGAGTTCGCAACAACTGCTTGTTTGGCTGGAAATTGCGCTTCGTGTTCTGCAACTTCTTTTTCAAATGCAACTTCTTGTGGCCATTCAGAATACCAGTGAAAGTATACAACATAACCGATGGAAACGATGATACTGATCAGCCAAACCAATTTCCACCAAGTGGGCATCGGGTTGTCGGCTTGGAAGATTCCGTCTACTTCTTTTGGTTCTTTCATTCGTATTAATCCTCCTCAAGCATTCTATACTTGGGTTTCTCCATTTCGTCTTTAGTACGTTTTTTATAAACGTAGTAGGTGATGTAAGAGATTGCGATCACGAGGATCGGCAATCTCAGACTTTTATAAACGAGTAGAATGTCTGCATCGTTCATGATTTTACTTCATACCTTTTTGCAACTCTGCGGAATCTTTTCCCAGTTTTTGCAAATAAGCAACGAGTGCTTGTCCTTCGGTTTTGTCCTTTAGAAGAGACGGTGCATTGGCAAAGTCTTCTTCAGTATAAGGAACTCCGATGGACTTGAGAGCTTTCATGTTAGATACAACTTGTTCTACATCTATCTTATGTGATTCTTCGAATAACCATGGATAGGCTGGCATAATAGAGTTAGGTACTCCACCCACAGTTCTTGGGTTGATCAAATGGTTTTTATGCCATTCGTCAGAACGTAACATTTGGGATTCATGAGCTAAGTCTGGACCTGTCCGTTTGGATCCCCAAAGGAAAGGGTGGTCATAAACATACTCTCCACCTTTCGAGTATCCAGTTCTTCCGTAAGCCTTTGTTGGGTCAAAACGATCCACTTCCCATTTGAATGGTCGAACCATTTGAGTATGGCATCCGATACATCCTTCTTTTTGGTAAGTGTCACGTCCTGCAAGTTCCAATGCGGAATATGGTTTTACAGTGGAAATTGGAGTTACCGTTTTTGTTAAGAAAAACGGTGGGATGAGTTCAAATAGTCCACCAATCACAACGGCAATCGTTGTATATAGAGTAAACTTAATACCTTTTGTATCCCAACGGTCTGCAATTTCTGAAAACCAATCTAAGAATTTGTTAAATCCAAACATTATGATTTCACTCCTATACGTAAGTCTTGTTCTACAAACCCACTGTCTTTGTTTTGAATGGTTTTGATAAAGTTATACACCATTAATATAATCCCTGTTAGATAGAGTGTTCCTCCGATCGCACGGAAAAGTCTAAATGGTTTTAAGAACTCAACGATTTCCACCCAGTCTTTATAAACGAGTTCGCCGTTTTCGCCGACTGCTCGCCACATAGAACCTTCAGTAATTCCAGATACCCACATAGAAATGATGTAGAGTAGGATACCGAGAGTTCCGAGCCAGAAGTGTGCGTTTGCGAGTTTTTCGCTGTAGAGATTGGAATTCCAAAGTCTTGGCACTAGGTAGTATAGAGCTGCAGCAGACATAAATCCCACCCAACCTAAAGTTCCTGAGTGAACGTGACCAATGATCCAGTCAGTGTTGTGTCCAAGAGCGGAAACCGCACGAATGGAAAGAAGTGGACCTTCAAATGTAGACATACCGTAAAAAGTTACAGCAGCTAACATCATTTTGAGGGTAGCATCCACTTTGATTTTATCTTTTGCTTGGGTCAGTGTAAGGAATCCATTCAACATACCACCCCAAGAAGGCATCCATAACATGATGGAGAATACCATCCCTGTTGTTTGTAACCATTCTGGAATTGGAGAGTAAAGTAAATGGTGAGGACCTGCCCAGATATAGATAAAGATTAACGACCAGAAGTGAATGATCGAAAGTCTATGAGAGTATATGGGTTGTTTGATATGTTTTGGGAGGTAGTAGTACATAAGTCCCAAAAACGGAGTTGTAAGAACAAAGGCTACTGCGTTGTGTCCATACCACCATTGGATGTTGGCATCGAACACACCTGCATATACCGAGTAGGATTTTAAGAATCCTGCTGGGATCACAATGTTGTTTACAATAAAAAGAAGTGGAACCGTAACAAAAGAAGCAATGTAGAACCAAATAGCTACATACATTTGTTCTTCTTTTCGTTTGATTACCGTCATCAAATAGTTTGCAAAGAAAATTACATACCATACAACAAGCAATAAGTCGATAGGCCATTCTAATTCGGCATATTCTTTTGATTGACTGTATCCAAGAGGTAGTGTAATCGCTGCTAGGACAATTGTTAGGTTATACAATGCCAGGTGTATTTTGGAAAGTGTGTCATTCCACATTCTAGTCCGACACAATCTTTGTACTGTATGGTACGCTGTGGCGAAGATAACACTCAATGCAAATCCAAAAATGGCTGCATTGGTATGTAGAGGTCGTAACCTTCCGAAGCTCGTCCAAGGTAATTCAAAATTCAGCTGTGGATATACAAGCTGGAAGGCAATAATGACACCAAATGTCATTGATGCGACGCCCCAGACTAACGCTGAAATGATAAACCCTTTTACGATAAAATCGTCATATTGAGTTTTTTCCGTAGCCAATGTTTCTCTCCTTAATCTTTATCAGTTCTGTATGTATAGAGAACTAATTCCTTTATACACAAAAGACGAAGAAAAGAAAGAAAAACAGAATTTGGTTCGTTAAATCCCCCTTGATTTTTGTCAAGGGGTTAGTTGAGATTTAGAATGAGTCTAATGAGGGTTTATTGAAAATGTCTTACTTTCTAACAGCGGTTAGAAAGTAAATTCATATCCTAATTGCGTACGGTGTTCGATACCTCGATCACCTGCGATGGCAGTGGGGTGGTAGCCAACACGATCTACAGAAGAATGCATGAAGAATTTTTCTTTGCGAGTGTCGTCCATACTTAACCCAGAACCTGTTGGGTGGAAGTAGTAGGCATCAAATATGTTCCATATATAAACTAAAAGAGTTGCAGCACCAATATATTGCATGTCTTGGTAATGTTTTTCTACAGATTCTCTTTGTCCTTTGAAGGGGCCGAATTGGCTGGCAACGACAGCTTCTGCAGGAGATACCGTTGCTGCAGATTGTGGAGAAAAAGCAGCTCGGAAATATCCGTTTGTAGTATAAGGATTATCTAAATTATTGTAATCGCGTTTAGCATTTAAATACATACGGTGTTTGTCGTATGTAAAAAAAAGTCCGACAGCAATGATGGATGGGTAAACAATGGCTTGTACTTTTCGGCCTTGTTTCCATTGACCCCAACCAGGAAGGACTGCAGATCGCCAAGTGGCACCTGTCCTTGTTAGGTTCTTTCTGTCTGCTTCTGCAAGTCTAGCTTCTTCTTCTTGTTTGCGTTTGGCTTCTGCATCAGCCGATGCATTTTTAGCAGCCAATTCTTTTTCTAAACGAGCAGCTTCCTCTTGTTCTTTTTTCAGCCTTGCAGCTTCTTCTTTTTCTTTTTTAAGTCTTTCTTTATCTTCTTCTGCTTTTCTGAGTTTATCTTCCTCTGCGGCAGTTAGGTGGTCTTTATACACCACCTTAAGGATGTCGGTTTTGTTGAGAACAACGATGGTTCCATCTTCTTTTCGAATTTTTAGCTTATATTGGTCTTGTTCGACCACCTTACCTTGGAGAGTCCCCCCTTTTTTGAGAAGGATGTTTTCTGCGGATAGGTTACCGGCGATCACTACCAAAAGTGTTGCGATTTTTATGAATTGTGTAATAGTCAGTTTCAAGGGTATCTCAGGTGTTGGAATATTATATAACAATCTCAATAGTGTTACTTGCTACGTTTCAATTGATCTCTCCAATGATTTCTGCAATTTGGAAGTTAGGCAAGAATTTTTTTGCCAAAGATGGCTCTAATGTAAACCCACATTTGGAAACAAATTATCCCTGTTACGACAAGGTATGTTCCAAATGTGGTTCTTAAGAAAAGAGGTTCTACCCCTCTACTTCTTGCATTAGAAAGTGGTGTACTTGGTCTGCACACTTCCTTCCTTCGGAAATGGCCCAAACAATGAGGGATTGCCCTCGCCTTACGTCGCCACAAGCGTACACTTTCGGTACAGAAGTTGCAAAAGATCCCGGTTTTGTTCCGAAATCCGCTTTTACGTTCCCTCGACCATCTAGTTCCAGTCCTTCTTTTTGCAAGTCAGCAAGTAATCCTTCTTTCACTGGATTTACAAATCCCATCGCAAGAAAAACTAAATCCGCCGGCCATTCAAATTCAGTACCAGGAACTGGGTTGAATTTTCCATTTTCCTCTTTTACTTCCGATCCGTAAATGGCAGTGACTTCCCCTTTATCATTGGATTTAAAACCCATAGTGGAAACGGCCCATTTCCGATTCACACCTTCTTCATGTGAGGTGGAAGTCCGGAGCATTTTTGGATAAAGAGGCCAAGGTGTGGAGGAGTCTCTTTCTTTCGGCGGTTCTGGGAAAAGTTCAATTTGTGTGACTGATTTGGCACCATGGCGATTAGAAGTTCCAACACAGTCAGAACCAGTATCACCACCGCCTATCACGATGACATGTTTGTCTTTCGCATTTATGATTTCGATATCGTCACCAGCAACATGTTTGTTGTTTTTGGACAGAAACTCCATTGCAAAGTAAACGCCTTTGTTTTTTCTTCCTTCTACGGGGAGATCTCTTGGAACTTCGGATCCACAAGCAAGGACAACCGAATCAAAATCAGCTAATAATTGCTTTGCGGTAATGTCTACACCCACATTGACATTGGTTTTGAAAGTCACACCTTCCGCCTCCATTTGTTTCATGCGGCGGTCAATATGTCTTTTTTCCATTTTGAAGTCTGGAATTCCATAGCGGAGTAGGCCACCAATACGGTCATTTTTTTCAAAGATAGTGACTGTATGTCCAGCACGAGCTAACTGTTGTCCTGCGGCAAGACCTGCTGGTCCCGATCCTACAACGGCAACTTTTTTACCCGATTTGGATACAGGAGTTTGTGGGATGACCCAACCTTCTTCCCAAGCCCGATCAATGATGGTTCTTTCAATAGACTTGATAGAAACAGGCGGTTCAATGATTCCTAAAGTACAAGCAGACTCACAAGGAGCAGGGCACAACCTTCCTGTAAATTCAGGGAAGTTATTTGTTTTAGAAAGATTTTCCCAAGCCTCTTTCCAGCGACCTCGGTATACGAAGTCATTGAATTCAGGAATAAGGTTATCGACAGGACAACCTGTATCCCCATGGCAAAAAGGAATTCCGCAGTCCATACAACGAGCGCCTTGGTCTTTGGCAACAGTCTCTGGAAAGGGTTTCTCGAACTCTTTGTAGTTCTTCACCCGTTCCTTTGGTTCAATCTTCTGAAGGTATTCTTTTTTAAATTCTAAAAATCCTGTTGGTTTACCCACGAGCTGTTACCCCCTCTTTGTTTGGTTTCCCTGATGCATTTTCTTCGGCCATTTTTTCTAGAGCTTTTTTATAATCTCTCGGAATCACTTTGATCATTTCTTTGACGACCGTATCCCAATTGTTTAAAACTTCTTCGGCTCGTTTGGAACCGGTATAAGCTTTATGATCTTCTACCATCTTTTTTACTTCTGCAATTTCTGATGCATCAGTTAACGGATCTAAGTCGACCATCTCTTTGTTGATGAGTGATTCTTTGTTTTTCTTTGGATCCCAAAGGTAAGCAATCCCACCAGACATACCCGCAGCAAAGTTTCGTCCAATGTCTCCGAGGATAATGACTCGTCCACCGGTCATGTATTCACAACCGTGGTCACCTGTCCCTTCTACGATGACATGAGCTCCTGAGTTACGAACACAAAAACGTTCGCCGGCAATTCCATTCACATAGGCATTCCCACTGGTCGCTCCAATAAAACATGTGTTACCGATAACGATATTTTCTTCTGCTTTGTAAGGGGCCGTTTTGGGGGTTTGGAAGATGAGTTTTCCACCACAAAGTCCTTTGCCTACGTAGTCGTTTCCTTCCCCTACCAAACGAAGAGTCATCCCTTTTGTAACAAAAGCACCAAACGATTGTCCTGCGGTCCCTGTGAATTCGATATCGATCGTGTCTTCGGAAAGACCATCCACTCCATATTTTTTAGTCACTTCGTGACTTAACATGGTTCCTACCGAACGATTTAAGTTTACGATAGTAGTTTGGATTTTGACCGGTTGTTTGTGGTCAATCGCAGGAAGAGCCTTACGAATGAGTTCGTTGTCAATTTGTTCATCCAAGTGGTGGTTCTGTTCTTTCGCACGGAATAAACCCGTTGGAAATACGGGAGTTGGTCTATGGAGAACTTTTGTAAAATCAAGTCCACGTGCCTTCCAATGGTGATGCGGTCGTTTGAATTTAATTTTTTCCACTTGTCCGATCATTTCTTCAAAAGTTCTGAATCCAAGTTTTGCCATGATCTCGCGGACTTCTTCCGCAACAAAGGTCATAAAGTTCACAACGTGTTCTGGTTTGCCTGTAAATTTACTTCTTAAGAATTCATCTTGAGTGGCAACGCCGACAGGACAAGTATTCAAGTGGCATTTACGCATCATGATACAACCTACAGAGACGAGTGCAGAAGTAGAGAATCCAAATTCTTCCGCACCTAGGAGGGCTCCCACAACCACATCTTTTCCTGTCAGTAGTTTCCCATCGACTGCCAGATACACACGGTCACGAAGGCCGTTGGCAACAAGGGTTTGGTGGGTTTCAGAAAGCCCAAGTTCCCAAGGGGTTCCTGCATGATGGATGGAAGAGATAGGGCTTGCACCCGTTCCCCCTTCATGTCCTGCGATGAGGATATGATCGGCATGAGCTTTGGCAACACCAGCCGCAACAGTCCCTACACCTGATTCAGAAACCAATTTTACCGATATACGAGCTCTAGGATTTGAGTTTTTCAAATCGAAGATGAGCTGTTTTAAATCTTCAATCGAATAAATATCATGGTGAGGAGGAGGGGAGATCAGTGTCACCCCTGGAGTGGAATAACGTAGCCATCCAATGTATTTGTCTACTTTGTGCCCCGGAAGTTGTCCACCTTCTCCTGGTTTTGCGCCCTGTGCCATTTTGATTTGGATATCATCAGCATTGGTGAGGTATTCCATAGTTACACCAAAACGTGCAGAGGCAACCTGTTTGATCGCCGAACGCATGCTATCTCCATTAGGCAAGGTTTTAAACCTAACAGGGTCTTCGCCACCTTCCCCGGTATTGGATTTTGCACCAATTCGGTTCATGGCAATTGCAAGTGTAGTATGTGCTTCCCAAGAAATGGATCCATGACTCATGGCTCCTGTTTGAAAACGTTTCAGAATGGATTTTACAGATTCCACTTCTTCAATTGGGATTGCTTTGGATCCTTCGAAGTCTAGTTGGAATAAACTTCTAAGAGTGATTGCCTTCTCGTTTTGGTTATCGATTAGGCTTGAAAACTCTTTAAAAGTTTTGTAGTCGTTGTCCTGAGTTGCCTTCTGTAATTTATGTACAGTAATTGGAGTATAAAGATGGCTATCGCCATTTTTACGGTAGTAGTGAACTCCACCTGGTTCCAAGTTATTTGGGAAGAATGTCGGATCATAAGCCGCTTTGTGTCGACGAACCGTTTCTTCTTCTAACATCTCAAGCGACAACCCTTCGATTCTGGATTGTGTTCCTGCAAAGTAAGTATTCACTAACTCGGAATCAAGTCCCACAGCTTCAAAGATTTGCGCACCACAATACGACTGCAATGTGGAGATTCCCATTTTTGAGAACACTTTGAAGAGTCCTTTCCCAATGGATTTGATGTATTTCTTTTTTGCATCCTTGTAATTAGGAACTTCTGGGAGTAAACCTTGTTGGGAAAGATCGGCAATGGTTTCAAAAGCAAGGTATGGGTTGATGGCATTGGCACCATAACCACATAACAATGCAAAGTGGGCCACTTCTCTTGGTTCCCCTGATTCTAATACAATTCCTGCTTTGGTCCTAAGTCCCTCACGGATCAGGTAGTGGTGGAGTCCTGCCACTGCCAGAAGCGATGGGATAGCTGCTTTTTTCTCACCCACACCATGGTCAGTTAAGATAATGAGGTTTACGCCTTGTTCCCGAACGGCTTTGGCTGCATCGGCACAAACACGATCGAGCGAGTTTCTCATGTCATGTTTTTTGGAGGGATCAAAAAGGATGGCAAAGGTTTTGGCTTTGAAATGGCCTTCACTGATTTGTTTGATCTTTTCAAAATCTTCGTTTGTTAGGATCGGATGTTCCAATTCCAAACGGTGAGCATGTTCTGGTTCTTCGGAGAGAAGGTTTCCTTCTGGCCCAATGTAAGTTGTAAGTTCCATCACCAATTCTTCTCGAATTGGATCAATCGGTGGGTTTGTCACCTGGGCAAAATTTTGTTTGAAGTAACGGAATAGGGGTTGTGGCTTTTCACTTAAAACGGCAAGGGAAGAATCTACACCCATAGAGCCTATGGGCTCTTCTCCAGAAACTCCCATTGGTTTGATGATAGTAAATACATCTTCGTGAGTATAACCAAAAGCCCTTTGGCGTTCCAAAATGGTTTCGTGTTGTGGTTGTTTTACGTTTTCAGGATCTGGTAGAGATCCCAAACGAATCATATTGTCTTCTACCCATTTGCGGTATGGTTTTTGAGTGGCGATTTGTTTTTTGATTTCTTCATCGTCCAGGATTTGTCCTTTTTCCATATCGATGAGAAGCATACGACCTGGACGAAGACGGTCTTGGACTAAAATTTCTTCTGGGGGAAGGTTGAGAACGCCTGCTTCCGAAGACATGATCACTTCATCGTCTTTTGTGACGACAAATCTGGCAGGACGAAGTCCATTTCTGTCAAGCGTGGCACCAATGATACGACCGTCAGTAAAGGCAATGGCAGCAGGTCCATCCCAAGGTTCCATAAAGGTTGCATGGTATTCGTAGAACGCGCGTCTGTCGGCATCCATTGCTTTGTTTTTAGACCAAGCTTCTGGAATCATCATCATAACGGAGTGAGGTAAAGACCTTCCTCCCATTACAAGTAGTTCAAGCACTGTATCAAAAGTTGCTGTATCTGATTGGCCTTCCATTACGATCGGAAGCATACGGCGAAGTTCATCCCCGTAAATGGGAGACTGCATCACCATCTGACGAGCGGCCATCCAGTTCATGTTCCCACGAAGTGTGTTGATCTCTCCGTTATGTGCAATTTGACGGTAAGGGTGAGCCAAATCCCAAGTAGGGAAGGTGTTCGTCGAAAACCTTGTATGAGTCAAACAAAACGCAGAAGTTAAATCAGGAGATTTTAAATCTTCATAGAATTTTTTAACTTGGTCACCAAGTAACATCCCTTTGTAGACAATCGTACGTGAGGAAAAACTAGGAACGTAGTACTGAGAACGATCCAGTTTCATTTCTGCACGGATACGTCTGTCGATTAGGCGACGGATAAGGAATAGTTTTCTTTCGAAGTCGTCAGAGGTTTTTATTTTTTTGGATTTTTTACCAATGAATACTTGTTTGAATACCGGGATAGTTTTAGAAGCTACAACCCCCGCGTATTCTTTGTTAATCGGAACATCTCGGAATCCGAGGAACTCCTCTCCTTCATCAACGATAATTTTCTCGATTACGTTTTCGACGGCGGTTCTGACTTCTGTGTTTTGCGGAAGGAAAAGAAATCCTACGGCATAATCGCCTTCTTTTGGAAGAGTGAAGGGAAGATTCTTTCTAAAAAATGCATCGGGAATATTGATCATGATCCCTGCACCGTCTCCGGTTTTTGGATCGGCTCCTTCGGCTCCTCGGTGTTCGAGGTTACACATCAGGCGGATCCCTTTGTCGACGATGTCACGGGAACGTTTGCCTTTAAAATTTGCGATAAAACCAACACCACAGGAATCTTTGTCCATGGCAGGATCATACATACCTTGGGCCTGTGGGCCGAGTGGCGGAAGGATGGGTGGTTGGTTAGATTTTGACATACGTACCCTACTCTAAAGCAATTACTGTACCTTGTTTTTGAATTTGGATGTACTGTCCAATTATTTTGTTTTCAGCAAAATGATTTATTTTTAGGCAAAACCAAACACCAGAAAACGTTCTCTTTGTGTGCGATATGCATATAATATAATCACTTGGATTACTTTATGAACTGGATTGAATTCTGTCTAAAAAATCTTGGAGTACAAGAAACAAGCGAACTGCAACTTCCATAGGAAAATCGCTTAAATCCCAGCACCCTTTTTCCGAAAGCGGTGGGTTACTTTGTTAGTTTTAAGGCAAGGTCCGAGTAGGGGAAAATAGGTTTTCTCCCGAGGTTCCCAGGCGGGTTCGCAATGATCAGAAATCGAAGGTTTTACTTAAACGTACCGTTCCAATATTGGTTCCATTATTTAGATTTGATTCCTAACCAATCTAAGATGTGTTCGGCGGCTTCCTCTTTCGAAAGTTTAGATAAATTCAGTTTGAAATGGGCTGCTTCTTGGTAGATGGGTAATCTTTTTTCCAAAATGGACCTGTAGGAAGTTTCTTTCGAGAGGTCGGGTCTTGTGGAGTCTCCCTTTACTTTTTCGATAAGTTCTTCAAGCCCACGTTCCAAATAAACGATCCTTCCTATACTACGAAGTAGATCCAATTTTCTTTGACTTGGAACTTCGTTACCAGACTCGTCCAGATCAAATAGGATACCACCACCACAATCCAGAATGATCCCATCAGCATTTTGTAATTTTTGCAAAATAGAATATTCTAATTCTCGGAATGCTTTCCAACCAGATTTCTCTACAAATTTGGGGATGGGAATTCCTCCAGCTTCGTAAACAGCGGTGGAATCGGTAGAAACAACTGGAAATTCTGTCTTTTTGGAAAGAGAACGAGAGACTTTGGATTTTCCAGCGCCCCTTGCTCCAATAAAGATTATATTCATAAACTCTGACTCAAAATTGTGAGGCTAAAAATTAAAACTATACGTTTAACAAATCAGCAAGCCCGGCTTGTAAGTCAGGGATGTGAACGAAATAGGTTTCGATATCTGCTTCTGTAACGCCTGTTTGGCTGAGTGCAAAAGGAGAAATAGGAACGGACTCACCACCAATATCGATTCCAATTCCAGAAACGACTATAAGGATACTTGCAATATGTACAACAGAAGTGAGAACAGGATTGTTTTTGGAGTTTTCCGGTGTAAGGTAGTTGGCTACTACGTCAGTCAATTCTTGCGGGAAGTTCCACCGTTTCAAAAGATTTTCAGACACTTCCATATGCGTGTATCCAAAATACTTTTTTTCCAATGCAGGGAAAGGCTCTTGGTTGTCTTTTAGATCCGCTTTGAGCTGCATCATGACAGGGCTAAAGAACTGAGCGAGGACAATTTTACCCACACTGCAGAGGAGTCCTGAAGTAAAGGCAAGGTCCTTGTCTATTTTCAGTTTTTTGTGTTGGACAATTTTACTCGAAAGCTCTGCCACAAGTAGAGAGGAAGTCCAAAGTTGTGCTGCTTCCAATTGATAACTATTTAAGTCTTGCGAGAGGATCCCTTTGGCAGCGGTGAGAAGGACAATTTCTTTTACCGTTTTGATTCCAAGAGTCATAAGAGCCTCTTGGACTGTGCGGATCGGTTTGGATGCCCGGTAGTAAGCAGAGTTGGAAAGTTTAATTACGTTTGCAGTGATTGCTGGATCTTTCGAAATTTCCTGTGCAAGATCCGCAATATTTACGTCGGGTTTTTGGAGTTTTTCCAATACCTTCGAAACAACCGACGAAATGGCAGGTAGTTTATTTACGTCTTGTAATACTTCATCAACCTTTGATTTTAGCATATTCGCCTAACGCACCTTATAAAGGTATTTTTCCATACCAGCTTTTTTTAACAAAACTCGTCCGTCGTCACAGTAAAGACTAATGGTTCTTCCTTCGTTCCCTGCCACATCTTCTACTATGACGGGAATTTTCTTCTCTTCCATGAATTTTTTAACAATAGCGATGTTCTGTTCCCCTATGTTTTGTAAAAATTGGGAGTTGATCCCCTTAAACATGGACGCTCCTCCAAACATTCTGCAAGAATATTGTCCTATGTTAGATCCTTGTTGTTTCATCATTTCGATTAGGATGGGTAGGGCAGTTTCCCCGTATTTATGCGGGAACTTAGTGGCGTCTTTGCCTGTTGGATCTTTGGCAAGCATGATATGGGAAATGGCTCCCACTTTCTGCTCAGGATCATACAAAACGATTCCTATGCACGAACCCAATGTAGTTCGGAGCACATCCGTATCTTTTCCGACCTTGATGTC
Source organism: Leptospira wolbachii serovar Codice str. CDC (assembly GCF_000332515.2). Lineage (NCBI taxonomy): Bacteria > Pseudomonadati > Spirochaetota > Leptospiria > Leptospirales > Leptospiraceae > Leptospira > Leptospira wolbachii. The sequence goes on along the minus strand of NZ_AOGZ02000016.1, from coordinate 243,558 downwards.
GGCAATTCCGACATTGATGATTTTGGATTTTATAGACATTCTACTTGTTTCTAGAGAGTGGAACCGTTACTTAGGTATTATAGATAGTAACCTTTCCTTATGCGTTCAATCAAAAAATCAACTCCCACAAGAAAATCTACCAAAAAAGGTTTCAAAACAACGGAACCTTATCTCTTCCAAACCATCGGAAAAACGGAAGTCCACATTCTGGGAACAGCGCATGTTTCCAAACAAAGTGTAGATGAAGTCGAAAAAATGATCCGAACATTAAAACCCGATGTCATTTGTGTCGAGTTATGTGAGTCTCGAATGAAGTCGGTGGAAGATCCCGACTATTTAAAAAAATTAGATATATTCAAAGTATTTAAAGAACGAAAAATGTGGTTACTTTTATCCAGCCTCATCCTTTCTTCTTTCCAGAAAAAAATCGGCAATAAAGACATCAAACCTGGTGATGAAATGCGTAAGGCAATCACCATGGGCCGATCTTTAAAAAAACCTGTAATGGCAGTAGACAGAGAAATCCAAACCACGCTCAAGAGGTCTTGGGGGAACGTAGGTTTTTTCTCTAAAATGTATCTATTCAGCGCTCTTCTTGCATCACTTCTTGTTCGCGAGGATGTTTCAGACGATAAAATCGAAGAGATGAAGTCTGATGACATTCTCAAAGACCTGTTCTCTCAAATCCCAAAAAAATATGAATCAGTCAAACATGTCATCATTGATGAAAGGGATGTGTATTTAGCTGAAAAAATTCGCCAAGCGACAGAAGGTAAGTCAGTTAAAAAACTTTTGGCAGTAGTGGGTGCGGGCCATTTAGCTGGAATTGAAAGAAATCTTCATACGGTAAACGACTTGTCCGTGTTAGACGAAATTCCCAAACGCAATTGGTGGGACAATATTAGTATCATTCTGTATCCTGTGTTCTTCGCTGGACTCATTGGTTATACTACTTGGAGCCAAGGTGGGGAAGCCGGTATGGATTTGTTTTCGAAACTGATTTATATCAAAGGTGGTCTTGCGGCTCTCGGGGCACTCATTGCACTCGCTCATCCGATCTCTATCCTTCTTGCCTTCATCACAGCTCCTATTGGAACTTTTGTCCCGATCTTCAAAGCAGGTTGGGTGAGTGCTCTTTCGGAATCGTATTTGCGTAAGCCCCTTGTGGAAGACTTTGAACATATTGCCGAAGATTCAGAAACTTTTGTTGGTTTTTGGAAAAACCGTGTCCTCCATATCTTCCTCGTTTTTTTCCTCCCTCAATTTGGATCTACGATTGGAACCTTTATTGTTGCAGGAAAAGGCTTGAAGAATTTATTTTAGGAATGTACAATTGGTTCGTCTAAAGGATGAAGAAAAAGAGCATGAAACGAAAATTTGCAATTGGATTCATTCTAATTTTCCTTGCTTATCTGGGGTGTAAATCCTCAGTTTTCGGATTTTGTACCTCTGCAGAAAAATTTGTGGAACGGGCCTCAGTTCCCCCTTGCCACCAAACGGACGAATCTAAAGAAAATGCAGCCGATTCTTGTGAATGCCCACTTACACATGAAGAACTCCAATCTTCCACTGCGGCTGATTTTCCCATTTGGAAACAGATCAAACTTGTTGTATGGGATGGATTTACGGCTTCCGAACAAACATATTCCTTACACACACAATCCGCACGGTGGTTCGTTTCGGGCCTTCGCGGTTCTCCTCCTTTTTCCCCCACTCGCACTGTTCGACTCCTAATTTGAGAGTGCCACACCTAAATGATTAGGTGAATGGATTGTACATTTTATTAGCTACTATTTTAACAGAGGTTATACGATATGAATCGCAAAGAATTATTACAAAAAGCTGGAATGGCAGTTGCTGTTTCGGGAATTTTATCTACCCTTTCCGCAGAGGACCACGACCATTCTACGATGTCCATGCCAACGGCAGGAAAATCAAAATATTCCAAAGCAATGATGGCTGCCCTTCATTGCCAACTTGCTGCTGAGGTTTGCCTAAGTCATTGTCTCACAGAATTGGGAAAGGGAGATAAGTCATTGGCTGCTTGTGCCACAAGTACAAGAGAAGTCATTAGTCTATGTGATTCTTTTGTGAAACTGGCAAGCCAGTCATCTACTTACACAAAGAAGTTAGCAAACTTATGTGTTGAAGTTTGTGAAGCTTGTGCGAAGGAATGTGATAAACATGCCAACCATCACACAGTTTGCAAAGAATGCCGAGACAGCTGTCTTGCTTGTGTCAAAGAATTAAAGAAAGTTTAATTAACTATCAGAAAGACTTGGTAGGCAACTGTCCGCCGTTTGGCGGGCAGTTGTACATAGAAATCTTCTAGGTTAGAAAATTTAACGTTTTTTAGCCTTTTTTTTGGCTTTCGGTTTTGCCGTAGATTTTGATTTTTTGGCTGGTGTTGTTTTTTTTACAGCGGACTTCTTCTTTACTGCTAATTGTTTTTGGTTCTTTTTATAAACCGATGGTTCATACTTCGAAAAATCTACTTCGATCTTTTTAGGGACTGCAAATTCAGGATTTGCCTTGGGAGGAGAGATGATCGCAATACTATCTTTTGGAGTACCCAAAAATTCTCTGAGTGTACGGATGTTTTCATTCCTACGTACTAGGTTATAATTGCCAGGGATATCAAACCATAAGTCACGGCCTTGGCCAAACTCTGTACTTTCTTGTGGAGGAAAGGAAAAGTCTTCGATGGCAGAGAGAGGTTGGAAGAGGGGAAAAGATAACGCATTTTTATAATTTGTTTTTACCCAATCGGCTTCAAATCCCCAATAAGATTGTCTTGTGTTCGTAAACCTGTCAGAACCATGGAAAGGAGTTCCGAGAGTGATGAGTCGTTTGACTTTTCGTCTGGCTTCATCAGGTAAAATTAAAACGAGTAATCCGCCGGTGTTATGAGCAATCAAAGTCACTTCGTTAGGCGCTGTAAGAATCTGGTTGGCAAGGTATTGGACGGCCTCTTCTAAAGATAAAGGGTCACGGAGAGTAGAAAGGATTCCTACTTTGAATCCCAGGTTGTCCAAGTTGGATTTGAGTCTAGAATAGTAAGAACGTCCAGCGCGAAACCCAGGAACAATCAATATGTTTTTGTCCTTATTATTCTCCACAAACAAATGGCTGGGAAGATAAAATGACAACAACGCCCAAAAACGTTCCAGATATTCTATGAATCGAAACATGAATTAAATGATTCTGTCAGACTCAATTCTTGTCTATGAAAATCAATTCTAGCGCCAGAAGAATTCCTGAATTGACCGATAACCGTACTCACATAGGATTGCCTTTTAGAATCGTATGCGTCATAGTTTCTCGCTTATTTTACTTTTAGGGTTTTTTCCTACGGTCCTTTGGTCCAATCCGGGAAATTATGAAGAAGCAGCGAAGCTTTTACCCCAAATTTGGGAAACAAAATACCCCCTTCCTTATGGAAAACTTACGAAAAAGGACCCTTTGAAACAAGGAATTCGGCAAGTGCCCCGTAAGAAGGGAAAGTATTGGATGTATAATTTCGAAGTTTTTATGCCAAAATACGAAAGGAAAGAAACCGTTGCTGTTCCGAAAGAAGACGGCCGTAATATCCTCGTATTTTTTTTGTGGAATCCGGGGATATCGGAAGAACCTCACCGGATTGAACTTGGAGAACCGCACGAAGGGAAATGATATGGAGAAACAAAAATCGGATCAATTGATCACAGAAACCATGAAAGCCGCCGGCCTATCGGATGCATTCATTGCCGATTTTATTACTAAGGTTGATGCTGTTCGAAACGGTGAAACGGGGATGGTGCGTTGGGAAGAAGTAGGAGATTTGGATCCCCAAACCGATGAAATTTCTTTAGAATCCATTCATTCTTCTTATCCTACAGACCTAAGCCTACTGTCCAAATTGGTGGTAATCAAACTGAATGGGGGACTTGGAACGAGTATGGGACTCGACAAAGCAAAATCACTCATTCCCATCAAAGGTTCCATGTCTTTTCTTGCTGTGATGGCAAAACAAATTGAATACATTCGTTCTGAATATGGGATCGATGTTCCTCTTCTTTTTATGGATTCTTATAATACACAAAAAGATTCGCAAATTGAATTAGAGAAAAATGGATTCAAACAAACTTTGCGAACTAGTTTTTTACAAAACAAAGTCCCTCGTTTGGATGCCGAAACCTTCGCCCCTATTCAAAACAAAAATGAAAAAGAAAATTGGTGCCCGCCCGGTCATGGCGACATTTACTTTACTATGGTGCAAGAGGGGATTTTGGATGAATTACTCTCTAAAGGTTTTGAAATTGCCTTCCTTTCCAATGGAGATAATTTAGGTGCCACTGTCGATCCACATATCGTCAGTTACTTATTAAAAGAAGATATTCATTTTGCGATGGAGATGACTCCAAAAACTCTGGCTGATAAAAAAGGCGGAGCCATTTACAGAAAAATTGTGGGTGGGAAATTCATAAAGTATGAGTTATTAGAAACAGCACAAGTTCCTAAAGAACATGAAAATGAATTTAGTGGCCTTGGCAAATTTAGAACTTTCTCCACAAACAATCTTTGGATCAATCTTCGTGCCTTAAAAGAAAGATTCAACCAAGGAAATTTCTCTTTATCTCTGATTGTTAATCCCAAACAAGTCGATGGTAAATCAGTAATCCAACTGGAAACAGCGATGGGAAGTGCTGTTGGAAATTTTCCTAAATTCAAAGGAATCATTATTCCTAGGGATCGATTTGCCCCTGTTAAAAAAACAGAAGATTATTTGATTCGTCGCTCCGATGCCTATATACTCAATTCTGACTTTTCTCTCACCATGGCAAAGGAAAGAAAATCTGCAGGTCTTGGTGAGATTTTAGTACTTCTGGATGAAACTCATTATAAAAAGATACATCAGTTTGATTCTTTGTTTAGGGAATATCCCTCTCTTCTTTACTGTGAAGAGTTAGTGGTTTCTGGTGAAGTTCTATTTGATATTCCCATCACTATTAAAGGAAAAGTTAAATTTCAAAATCTTTCGGGTGGATTAAAAACAATCTCTTCACTTGGTAGAAATGAATTTGAAAACGAAACCATCTCTTTATGAAGTATAGTTTTTTTATCTTTTTTATAATTGGTTTTGTGCATTGTGGCTCGCCACTTTCATTTCGTTCAGCTTGTTACGAACGTAACAAATGTTCTACGATTGAAGGTGCTTGTTTTTTGCGGAACGATGCATTCTATAAAATTGCAACGAATAGTCCAGAATATAGTGCCCCTGACATGGCTGCTCTCGTTGGAAGCTGTATCGGGTTAGAGAAAACTTGTCGCAAGAACTGTGAAAGTGGAACTATTTTTTAGCTCCCAACCTTAATTGTTGGCCCATTTGGGCGAACATACGTTTCAAATAGACTTCGTTCAAAGATATCCGCCAGTTAATAAGCGCCCCTTCATAGATATTAATCAGGTCACGTGCGAGCTCCGTTGGATCAATTGATTCTTCCAATAAGCCATTTGATTGCCATCTTCCAATATACATTGCGAATAGAGTCTCCCATCGAAATACAATAGATTTGAATTCATCACTGAACGGCTGCTCGCCGACTGGGAATTGACATGAAAAGATGGCAATGGGACAACCCTGATAATAAGAGCCATCTTCATTAATTTGGATGGCAACTGCCTTAGACATTTCGGAGATAAAATCATCTGGTGTATTGGATTCCCTGAGGATTTGGCGAAACCAAATTAGGACGTCAGCCCCATAGGCCTGGATGACACGAATTCCCAAATCTCGTTTTGAGGGGAAGTGGTCGTAGAAAGAAGCTTTTGCCGTTCCAGATTCTCGGATGAGTTGGTTGATGCCTGTGTGGTAGTAGCCTTGTTGGTAGAATCTTTTTTTGGCGATTTCAAGGATGCGGTATCTAGGTGAGCCTTTCATGGGATTTGAGTATTGGGGGAGGGGGGAATTTGTCAATCCTTGCAGACCGTTCTGTCTGTTTTTTGATTTACAGACAGAACGGTCTGCGGGAACCTATCCCTACCCCCAGGAGAGCCCACCATGCCTCACACTACCGAAATTCCAGTCCTCTGGAGCCATCTGGATGCCAACGGACACGTAAACAACGGAATCTACCAATCCTATTTTGATGAAGCAAGGATCCAAGCCTTAGAGAACGAAGGATTCTCCATCAAGGAAATGAGAGAGAAAAAAGTTGGACCAGTGATGCTAAAAGCGGAGTTGTCTTACCACAAGCCCCTCCACCATCCCGATGCAGTACGAATTGAAACTGGATTTCGCGATATGTCAAAAATCAAAGGGAAGGTGATTCAAAACATGTATCGGATTTCGGACGGTGCCCTTGTTTGCGAAGCTATTTTTTCGGCTTTATTTTTTGATTTTGAAAAGAACAGGCCTTGGAAAATTCCTGATTCATTCCTTGAGAAGTTTAAAGCAGATGGGATATTAAATCGTAGCCAATCCCATCCTTAATCTTTCGTTTATTTTTATTCTCTAATAAAGGAAAGTTGGCTTTTTTCAGGAACGAGTCCCTTGTCTTCAAATTCACCTGATAAAGATTCATAGTTAGGTGAAAGTTTTATTTTCCACTTACCTTTTTCTTCGAGTAAGTCAGAATCTACAATATTTTTGCCACGGAAGATTTCGTTTTCATTCCATTTCATGATGATGTTTCCTTCCACATCTTCAGCTTCAATGGTCAAACGAACTGGTTTTACTTTGTTTTTTCCATCCCAGTACATAGCGGTCCAAGGACCGATAAACTTTTGTATGGCGGACTCTCCAAAAGTTTTAACTTTTTTTACATCAACGACTGTATCAGAAATGACTGAAGTGACAGGTTTTGAAAATAAACTCTCTCCGACACCTTTAGATACGGACTGAATGGCAAAAAAATAGAATTGGTTTTTCGTTAAGTTCTGTAATTTAAAATTTGATTCCGAAGTTTCTTTGACAAGACTCCAATCTGGATCATTTTTTTTACGCATATAAACTTTATAGGATGTTGCTTTAGGAATCAAATTCCAACTAAATAAAAATTCACCAGTTTTCCGGTTCTCGGAAACAGTCAACTCAGGAGGTTTTAAACCCATGGATCTACCTGCTACGAGAGATGGAAATCCAATGTCCGGCTCTGATGGAAGGCTAAATAATTCTCCTTCAAATTCAGAAGCAACAGCATAAAAAGATTCTTTTTCGTATGTGTCATTATCTTTGAATTGGAGCTCCAACGTCTTTGCAATTTCTTTCCATTGCCCGTTTGTTTTGCGGAATATGTGATAGGATACGGCACTCGGAGAACCTTCCCATTGCAAAATGGTTGCACCAGCATACAATCCTTTTGATGCGGTTAAATTTTTAGGTCTAGGTTTTAAAACTTCGGAAGGATCCAAGTGAGCAGAAACATAATTACTAGATTCCCCAACCAATTGGTTTCTTTCTGGGATTACTTGATAAATTTCACTATCACCGTTGCGGCTGGCTTTTAAATCGATATATGTAGTTTTTTCTGTTTTGCCAAGGAATCGATAGATCCGTGCCACCGGATTCCATTTGTAAACGGTATAGGTTGTGGAGATTGGTTGCGGGTCCCACTCTAATAAAATTCGATCATTTGTGGATGCGACTGAAGCACGAAGGTTTGTTACGGGTAGGATCCCTGCGGGTTTAGTTGGATCGACCGCATAACCATCGTTTGAATCAAGAGACGGTTTTGAAAGGAAGTTTTCATCCAGACTCGCCACTCGGTAATTGTAAGCAGTGTTTTTTTGGATTCCAAAGTCTTCAAAGAATGCTTGTTTGGAAAGTCCTACGAGTTGGTATTTACTGTCTATTTTTCGTTTGCGATAAACTTCATAACCGATAGCTCGTTTCTCTCTAGACCAACTGATCCGAATGCGATCGGAAAAGTCCCCTCGAGAGGCAAAAACTTCTTTAGGAGGAAATAGATTGTGTTCACCATACTCTAACGATTCTAATGCATCATTTAGTTTATTCTGTGTTAGGAGTTCGTTTTCAATTTCCGAATCGGCAACATAAACGGACTTCGTATATTTGGGAAAAGTTTCATAAGAAATCCATAGATACCCTTGGTCTCCCCAGGTTGTTCCCCAAGAATTCCATACTTTGAATGCTTTCTTTTTATCGTTATAACCTAAAATAACAAGGGATTGTGCCCCTAGAACTTCCCCAGCCCCTATCTCGAAGATGGAATCTGGTTTTGGATCTCTGAAATTTTCATAAACCAAATATCCAATGAGAACTGGTCTTTTTTCGGCTAACGCTAGTTTAATAGAAGTTAGATCGTGTGGCTCAATTCTATAAATCCTTCTCAGTCTGGCCTTTCTACCGGCTTCGACAATATTTGCTTTTGGCCTAGTACGGAAACTAGAAGAAGATTCATTCATCTGCTCCATGGAAACAGAACCTCTGCTTTCTGCAAGGATCAGCGCATCCAGAAGAGAGACGGCTTGGTCTTTTCCACTGTTGAGTTGGTTGTAAATAAAGTTAGGCGAGTATAATACCTTTTGCCCATTGGCAGAAGAGGGCCCTACCGAAGAAAGATTGCGGATTCCTTTTTTTTTAGCTTCTAAATAAGAAATGAGTCCATATCCAACCGTATAACCAACATTATCTTTATAGAGTCCTTGGTCTCCTGGTAGCGGAAACTCTGCACTGAGATCGGAACTTCCGGGTAGGTCGGAACTTGTCATTTCGGAGTGGAAGGATGGAATGGTTTGGTAGAGTTCGAAAGGATCGGGAACAAGGCCTGGTTTTCTTGCGGAGGATTTGGATTCTGTTTTTCCAGTAATGGGTTTGGGCTGGAATCCAAAAGTAATAAGGGAAACAGCGATGAAAATGGTTCCAATCGCAATTCGATGTTTGGTGTTCCGTAACATTTCAGTCCTCTTCTAAATCAAAGCTGATTGGGAGTCTATGTGCCATTCGTGTTGGTTTTCCTTTGTCGTATCCAGGAGAAAACCGAGCTCTTTGGATGATCCGAATAGCAGCTTCATCAAATCCATATCCTGCTCTACCAGAAACAATTTTAACACCTTGTAATCCACCGTGTTCATCCACTTGGACCATCACCACCACTGTTTTTTGGCTGATGTTGGCTGCTTTGGCAGCTTCAGGAAAATAAGCTTTCAAATCAAAATCAATGATGGGAGTGGGCGGTCGATCTCCATTGAAAGAAAATAAGTACCCATCTTTGTCAGTCCCATTCCCAGAGAGTTGGTTGGGATTCAAATCTGAATTGTCAGGTTTTTCTTCTGCGTCTTTGTTTGATCCTTCCACCCATTCTTGTTTTTCTACGGGAGCCGGGCTCGATGTTCCGCCGATCAGTTCCGGTGGAATCTCTTCAAAAGAAACATCCATATCTTCCATCGATGTTTCTTGGAAGGCAGCATTGCTGGGAAGGGTAAGTATAAAATAAATCAAATAACAAAATACATGCAAACCCACCGAAGCAAAAAGACTGGCTCGAAAGAGTCCGAACCGCCTCAGTTTGTATTGCAGATACAAGGTAAATGACTTCATAATACTACTTACTAGTGGTGGATATTCGGAGTAGAACTAGAAGACTGGTTGTGTTTTCCGCTAGTGATGAAACTTGCATGGATTTCTTTGGAAAGGATTTCCAAGTGACCAATGATGAGTTTCATTTTACGAGTAAAGTAATTGTTTGCCATCACCACTGGAATTGCAACTGCAAGTCCCGCAGCCGTAGCAAGTAGGGCAGTGGAAATACTACGCATCACCACTTCTGCTCCCGAGTTACCAAGAGTTCCTAATCCATAAAATGCCTTGATGACTCCAAGAACCGTTCCTAGTAGTCCGATGAAGGGAGTGTTATTTCCAAGAGTGTTGAGAATCGGAAGTCTTTCTTCCAGACCCAAACGTTCCTTAAGGATTTTCCCTTCCATCAATTCTTCTAGACCTTTGTGGTTTTCCTTCTCTCGTTCCAAAACGAAATGCATGAACCGAGTGTAGGAATTCTCCATAGGATGGGTTTCCAATAGTTTTTCCGTACCTTTTAGGTCTCGGTGGCGAACAAGAAGAGTGAGCGAATCCAGAAGAGACTCTGACTCTTTGTTAAAATTACGTTTATAAACAATCAACCTTTCAATAAATACGGCAATCGCGAGAATACTCGCAAATAACATAACGAGGAATATGATTTTTTCCCCAAGGTCTACGAAATCTTGCATTTGGAACCTTCTAACGGACAGAATTCTTTACCTTGGACTGCAATCAAAGAGAAAAATTACAGAAAAAGAACTTCGGTTGATTCCAAGTCGACCCCAAAGAAAGAATGATTCCAAGGATTGGTATGAAGGCAAAAGACATTCTTCCCAGTTTTTTGGGGCTCATTTTCATCGTTTTAGGCGTTTCTTTGGTAGTGTTCTATGCTACAAAGTCATGGGAAACATTCCTTGGTCTCTGTCCCAACAAAGATTTTTTGTCTTGGGATGAGAATATCCGATTGAACCAGGTGCTTGACCAATATGTCGACTTTCGGAATGGAAGTTGGTTTCGAGGGATTATGCCTTTTTTGGAAAGTCCCACTTGGCCACCACTTCGATCCCTATTAACATTTGTTACGCTATATTTACCAATTGATGCTTATGAAACCTATCGTGATTCTTTTTTAGGACTTTTGTTTTTGATTTTGGTATATCCTGCTTTGGTTTACATTTCGTACCGGATAACAAAGTCTCTACTTTGGTCTGGAATCATTTCAGGACTTATTTTTATTCTTACCATCCAAACAGGAGAGGTGCCTGCGTATTCTCTTTCTTCTATGTTGGAAACCCAGTCTATGTTCTTTCTTTTGTTTTCTATTTATGCCATCTACCGATTGTATGATATGGATAATCGGGAATCGGAAATTGATTCCGGAACCAAGTGGCTTGTTTTCTTTTCTCTATTCGGATTTTATTTTACGAAATACCCGTATGGGATTTTATTCTTTATGGCATGTTTTGCCTATGAACTCTTAAGATCCACATCCACATACAAAGATGCTTTACTCTATCTATTAAAGAATTATGCCAGAGGCATTCGGCTATTATACCTGATTTTCGTTGTGCTTATGGTTTTTTCTTTACCAGTACTACGAGTGGTCACAAAGATCAATCTAAACCAAAAAGGATTCAAACAGTTTATGTTTGGAATCACCTTTGTTCTGTTTGTGGATCTTTCTGTTTATTTTTTCCGCAAACGGGATGCAATTCAAAAAGTATTTCCGAAAACCGCAGTGGTTCTATGGGTTTATGCCATTTTCCCTGCCTTTTTATGGTTATTTATGAACCCGGACCGCGTGAATGCACTCATTGATGCTCAAATGATTGTGAATGCCTACACTCGTAGTTTTTTCTTAACTCTTTGGACAGAGCCTGGCCTGGATCCCTCCACACCAGGGGTATTTGACTTTATCTGGGGATTTCGAACCCTCATCCTTTTTTCTGTTTTGTCTTTGGTTTACTTTTTATTTCGATCGGGAACCAAATTTCAAACAAAATTAAAAGATCCCCTTCTTGCAGGAACACTCATTCTATTTTTAGAACTTCTGATTTTAGAACTCACTACGGGAAACAAACAACCAAGACATGTTTTACAATTCATTCCTTCCATTGGTCTTGTAGGATATCTTTGGATTTTGCGTTTGTACGAACTCGCTGATAACAAAATGGAAAGATTGGCTTCTGTTTCTGTTTTTTTACTTACTTCCCTTTTTGTATTTTCCAATTCTATTTATTCGCAAGGCATTTTGTCGGGAGAGTTTTATGAAAAGAAAATGTTTTGTTATCGAGGAATGAATGCGAGTGATTTCCAACCAGCAAGAGAGATCGCCGAACAGATATCACCCGATAAAAAATATGTTCTCATCAACGCATTTCATTTTGAGGAAAAATATGGCTCTCGTGGCCGTGTGCTTGCTTCCGATTTCGATCTTGCTATGAAACTAAAGACTTATAAAACAGGGATGGTACGAAACGACCACAAATACCGATGGAAAGAATGGACAGATTTTGATTCCGTTCTTTTATTAAGTGATGTTTGCCCTGATAGTTTTGTAGAAGAAAAATTTGAAAACCGAACAAAAATCTTGAATAGTAAGGCAACGTTACTGTCTACTTATAGAGAGAGTTCCGGTATTGCTTGTCTTCAAGAATATAAATTGCTCAAATAGAGAAAAAGAATTATGAGTATTGCTTCCTTTTCCATCAAACGACCCATTTTCATATCTTCATTAGTCATCATCATGGTGATTACTGGTTTTATTTCCCTGAAACGAATTGGCGTCGATCTTTTCCCCGACATCAACATTCCCTTCGTTGTCGTTTCTACTGTATATCCTGGGGCTGGTCCAGAAGAGATAGAAACATCTATTTCTAAACCATTGGAAGAAGAACTCAGTTCCATTTCTGGCCTCAAACGGATCACATCGAGAAACCAAGAGGGGATTTCTATGGTGTTTGCGGAATTCAACCTAACCACAGACATCAAATACGCCGAACAACAAGTTCGGGATAAAACAGCTCGTGTGAAACCACTCTTTCCTGAATCTTCAAAAGAACCACTGGTGCAAAGGTTTGATCCTTCTGACCAACCTATCATGAGGATCTCACTTTTTGCTGACCTCCCAGAAGGTGAACTCTATGATTTGGCAAAAGAGAAAATCAAAACCAAACTCGAACAAGTCAACAACGTAGGTGCGGTAAAAATCATTGGTGGTTCTCGTAGAGAAATTCATATCGAGCTTGATCGAAATAAAATCAATGCCTTCCAAGTTCCGGCCATCTCCATTGGGAACCAAATCAAAAACTCTGGTGTCAACATTCCTGCGGGAAAAGTAGAAGGTGGCGATAAAGAAACTTCGTTTCGAACGGTTGCCAAATATGAATCGTTATCTCAAATTGAGAACACCGTTGTTTCTTTTGGTGGAGAGTTTGGACGAGGGGTTCTTGTCAAAGATTTAGGGCAAGTGAAAGATACTCTCCAAGATCGCCAAACGCTTGGTATGTTGTATGCGCCAATCAGTGCAGAAGAACACGATGAACCTTCCATTATTGGGAAATTATTATTCAAATACGATGCTCCTAAAAAAGAGAGGGTCCAAAAGAAAGCCCTTTTCTTAGATGTGTATAAACAATCGGGAGCGAACACAGTCGAAGTCGCCGATGGAATCCTAGGCAAAATTGACACCATTAATGCTCAAATCAAAGATCTCAAAGGAGCACCTAAAGTTATTTTAATTCGAGATGGATCTAAATGGATCCGTGCGAACATTGAAGACGTAACCATCGCGATCATCCTTGGGATTTTGCTCGCGGTTATCGTAGTGTATCTTTTTCTCGGGAACGTCCGCTCCACCCTCATCACTGGTATGGCACTCCCTAACTCCATGTTAGGTGCTTTTATCATTATGTATGCCATGGGTTTTACCATGAACGTAATGACCCTACTTGCCCTATCCCTTGCGGTAGGACTTCTCGTAGATGATGCCATTGTGGTTCGGGAAAATATCTTCCGTAAACTGGAAGAAGGGGAATCCGTCATTGTTGCGGCAAGGAAAGGAACAGAAGAAGTAACTCTTGCAGTTATCGGAACTTCCTTAACGGTCATTGCTGTATTTCTTCCTATTGGTTTTCTTTCTGGAATTGTAGGTCAGTTTTTTAAACAATTTGGGTTAACAGTGGTTTTTGCGATGATCATCTCGCTCTTTGATGGTCTGACCGTAGCACCGATGTTATCCGCTTATTTTGCCGGGAAAACAGACATCCATAAAAAGAAAAACATAGTCCTTCGTAACTTTGATAAATTTCAAGATTTTCTGGACAGAATGTACGGAATCATCATGAAGTTTGCTTTGAAAAAACCATGGGCCGTTATTTTACTTACTTTCCTTACCTTAGTTACTAGTATCTTTTCGCTTGCCTTTGTAAAAAAGACCTTCTTACCTGCGAACGATCAAGGTGAGTTTATGGTGAATGTGGAAATGGCTCCAGGAACTTCCTTACATGGAACGTCCGAAACGGTAGAACAAATCCAAAACGAAATCATTAAATCGATTCCTGAATTAGAACTCCTCGCTACGGTTGTGGGAAATAGTGATGGGGAGTCCAATATTGCCACCATTGGTGTTGCCCTCCTTCCTGCCGAATACCGTAGGCGAACCACAGGGGATGTGAAAGACCAAATCCGTGAGTTCTTAAAGGCCTACCCACATGCTAGACCGAAAGTGAACGACTATTCGGCGATAGGTGGTGGGGTACAATACCCATTCAACTTGAACTTAAAAGGGGAAAACTTAAAAGATCTAGAAGCCTATTCCTTTAAAGTAATGGAAGAACTGCGTAAGGTTCCGGATTTAACAGACGTGGATACAACCTACCGAACGGGGAAACCAGAATTTCAAGTGGTGCCAAACCGTGCTAAAATGCAAACAGTCGGTGTGGTTGCTGGTGTGATGGGAGCAGAGCTTCGTTACCATATTGAAGGTGGGGAAGTGGCTAAGTATTTAGAAAACGGAATCGAGTATGACGTTCGCCTTCGGCTTAAAGAGGAACAACGAAATCTTCGTAAGTCCTTCTATGAAACCCGAGTGCCAAACATCCAGAACCGACTCATTCCTCTCAGTGCCATTGCGGAAGGAAAAGAAAGTAGCTCTCCTGCAAGGATCATTCGAGAAGACAGGTCCCGTGTAGTTCCTATCAATGCAAACCTTGCTCCGGGAGGAGCCATTGCTTCCGCATCGGAATCAGCAGCAAAAATTTTAAAAGATAAATTGCCGCCACCTCCGGGAATCACATATTCCTTTGTGGGTCAATCGGAAGACTTTAAGGAGCTTTTACAAAACATAGTCCTTGCTTTCGGTATGGCACTCATCTTCATCTATCTTGTGTTAGCTTCTCTTTATGAGTCTTTTATCACACCGATTACGATACTTTTTGCCATCCCTCCAGCCATCTCCGGAGCATTCTTTGCTTTGGCTCTCACAGGTGAGATGCTGAATTTATTCAGTATGATTGGGCTCATTCTCCTTATGGGACTTGTGGCCAAAAACTCCATCCTTCTTGTGGATCACGCCATCCTTGCCATGAAAGAACATGGAATGACTAGAGATGAAGCCATCTTTGATGCGGGATCTAAAAGACTACGTCCCATCCTTATGACATCACTTGCGATGATTGCGGGAACTCTACCGATTGCTCTGGGAATTGGAGAAGCATCTAAATCGAGAACAGCGATGGGAATTGCAATCATTGGAGGACTTGTTCTTTCGACTCTCATCACTCTCATTGTGGTGCCAGCAGTGTTTGGATACATTGATCGTTTGCGTGAAAAGATCGAAGGAGCCTTCCGCCCCGATTTCGAAATCCGACCAGAAGATTTAGAGGACTAACCAGAAAACTTACTGATTCCCCGGGATAAATTTAAACTTGCCCAAACTTTGAATTCGGCGTTCCCTTGCTTACATGTCCAGCGAACGCCGAATTTACAAACGTATCTCCGAAAAAGTCCATCTCACATACCGGGTGATCCAATCGGGGGCCGGCTCGGCCCAGTTTTTACCCAAAGATAAGGGGGAAGGAGAATCCCAAGACATCTCAGAAGGCGGACTATTGTTTCGAACCAAAGAACCCATGTCTCTTGGAACAAGGTTGGAATTAGAATTAAGATTCCCAGACGTAAAGTACGTTTTGTACCCAAAGGCAAAGGTCGTACGTTTGGAAGAATTTGGAGAGGGCGCTTTTTATGAAGTGGGTCTTGAATTTAACCAAATGTTCGACGATGATCAAAAACTTTTGTTAGAACACATTAGCCGATTAGAAATTTAGAATTCAATGTTCGCCTATCTTGAACAATTGATTGGTGTTTAGGTAGAGCATGCCCGTGTTTCACAGGCTTTTTGTCTTTTTCCGAGGGAATCCTCTCGATCCTATTTCCCTTCTTGCCGTTTATTCCGAAATCATCAGTAAACTGTACTTCCTCGGTTTTGCTTATTGCCTTGCTTACATTCAGAGTGTGTATTTGGAATGGAATGCTCTGGATCAGACCAATTGTATTCTTTCAGCCATTGAGTTGGTATTCAGCATTATCCTTGTTTGTACTTCTTTTTTCTATAGGCATATTTTTCGGATCGCACCGATTCTTGTCCGTTTGACTTTTTTTCTTTTGGTTCTAGTAGAAATCGAAACAGGATTTCACGATCCCGTTATTCCTTATTTTGATCCAAGGAATTGGTTAACCATTACAGCTCTTCTTGCCACATCTTCTTTCTTTTACCCCGGACTTGTATGGCAGTACATTTTAGAATGGTCTTTTGTTCTCTTAATTTATATTTTCCGAGTCTACTTTGCCAACCAAACCGTCATTCCAGAAGAAACCTGGCGAGAGATGTCTACGATTTTCCCTTTGTTTCTTGTGGCTTTCTTTTTGAACCATTGGTGGTTTCGAACTCGGTATATTGCTGCTTATCGTGGTATGCTACTGGAAGAGAAACGCAGAACATTTTTTCAAGATATTCATGATAGTTTGGGTTCCCAACTTACCGACTTGGTTCTACTCAGTCAAAGGATGGAAAAAACTCCATCCGAGATTACACATACGCAGTTACAAAAACTAAAACAACTTTCTGAGTCCGCCCTTCAGTCCTTACGTACTCAAGTTCAAGAAGAAGACCAAAGAGAATTGTTTCAAGAGTCCATGTTAGATGGACTAAAACTTTCAATCAAAAAGAGATACAAACTTGCCGGCCGTGAGATAATGTTGGAATGGAATTCTGTTGGAGAAGAAACCATTATCAAAATTCGAGATCCAGAAATAGCTCACCATATCCTTCAAATCTTCAAAGAAATCACAACCAATGACTTGCGACATGGGACTGGAACCTCCACTTGGCGGATAGAACGAACGAATGAACATTTGTTATTTCAATTTGTTTCTGAATTACAAAAAGTTTCGGAAGGAGAAGAAAATTTTAAACTCACAACATTTAAACAAAATTTCATTGAATCCGGAGTCGGCGAACGAGGGTTACAACAAAGAATTAAATCTTTAAACGGGGAGATCTCCATCCAAGAATCACCTTATCAAATCAAAATGAAACTTCCTATTGGACTCTTCGATCTATGAAACCTATTACTATTGGAATCATCGAAGATAATTTGGATTTTTTGTCATCCTTATGTGGGGTATTAAAAGAAAATCCGAATTTAAATTTAACCACTTGGAATTCTGCAGAAGAGTTTTGGGCCGACGAACCGAAGGAATGGGATCTTCTTATTTTGGACATTGGACTTCCCGGCATGAGTGGAATCGATGTACTAAAAACTTATCATACTGCTGAATCGAGAAAGAGTCTAGTGATATCTTCCTTACAAACCGATGATGCTATCTTTTCTGCACTTCGCAATGGAGCTTCCGGATACATTTGGAAGTCCGAACTGGATTCATTGCATGATACCATCCAAACTTTACTCGATGGGGGGAGCGTAATTTCTCCTTCGATTGCCGCAAAAGTATTGTTATCTTTTCGAAAACCCCAAACCAATTTGGATCCCCTCGGGGTTGGGGTGGAAGTGTTAACACCGAGAGAGAGGCAAATTTTGGAGCTCATTGTAGAAGGGGACAACCCCCAACAAATTGCCTCTTTATTTGGAACGACAGTTGGGACGGTTCGCCAACAAATCAAGGCGATCTATAAAAAACTCCAAGTGAATACAAGAGTCCAAATGCTAAAAAAAGCCCGCCAATTCGGAATCTTTTAGTTCTATTTATACCACTTGGGATATTGAACTAAAAGAATTTTCTGTTATTCTGGTTCGATGTCCCTTTTTCTATATAAATTACAAAGCGTACGCATCTTTTTAATTTTTTTGTTTTTTTTTGCAGGCTTTAAGCAATTGTGCCACACCCATCATAAAGGCAATTGATGCCAATGACATAGCTAAAATCCAGCAAGAACTTGATAAAGGTGCAGATATAAACGAATACAAGGTATTTTATTATACACCCATTATCAGAGCTGTACTTGCAGGCAAAAAAGATTTGGTTGAATACCTAATATCAAAAGGTGCCGATCCCAATGGAAGGGGTTCTGGTCAATGGGGGCCTAACCGGTTAATTCCCACGATTTATATTGCGACTACGTTAGGTGATGGCGATATGGTCAAATTACTGTTGTCCAAAGGAGCAAATCCAGCGTTACGGGCCGAGTATCAATGGACGAGGTCTGAGGCACCTTATCATAATTACGAACCGAAAGGAAATGCTTTGAATGCAATTGTAGAAACCACAAAAGCGTATGAACAATTTGTGCAAAGTGGAAATGTAGCACCTGATAATACTTCCGAATTTCAAAAGGAATTTAAAGTATACCAAACCAACAGTACAGAAATTGCAAAAATTCTGATTCGAGACAAAAGGGTATTGGATGATTCTGAAAACTTAGCTTCCGCTTTTGTGGGCTTTCTCAAAATCAAACAAACTGATATTGCGAATCTGATTTTCGATTCTATCCCCCAGAAATCAATTGATAATCGAATGTACCATCAAATCATTCAAATTTATCGCTCCGATTTTCTCAAAAAATTATTGGCAAAATCGAAACCTCTGACACCACTTCCTGGCGAATTCAATCTATTCGAATATGCAGTCTTTATGACTGGCGGAGGAGACAATTGTTTACCAAACACATCAGGTGGAGCCATCAAATTTGACCATTTCAAAAATGAAGAGGAAAGAATTCGTCACGCTAATTACGCGAATTATCAAATGGTCGTGGAAACTTTGTCTGGAATATATAGCGCTAAAGCAGTGGATAACCATCGTCGAAACTATATTACCCAGCAAATCCTGAAAAACAACTTATACCAATTCTCTTGTCTTACAGCCTTAGTAAAAACAAACAAAATCAATATCAATTCCCCAGATAAATATGGTTGGGCACCAATCCATTATGCCGTCCTTTATTCTTCTTACGAAGAAATTGAAAAATTACTTTTGTTAGGCGCAAATCCAGATATAAAAACTAAAGAGGTTCCAGAAGACCAAAGATCGGTTTACTTAAGAAATGGATTTATCTATCATCCGCGCCCCAATATTTCAGCAAAAGAAATGGCATTAACTACAAATAGCAATTATCAAAGGTTATTTAAAAATTAAAAAGGAAAAACAAATGAAACTTTTGCATTTCATCATTATCACTTTCTCTGTCGTTAATTGTGCATCCAATATGCTTTTGTTTGTGGACAAAACTCCATTGCCAGACGGGGTTCATAAAAATACAAAACCATTCATAAAAGAAAAAGTTCAATTGGTGATTGTACGTAAAGGGGCCTTATGCACGGACAGTCCAGTCGAATGTAAATCTAGTATCACTGGTTTATATCCAGAAAGTTTGTATTCAAAATATGGGGAAGGGTCTTCCTCGTCCGTTTATGGTAGCAAAGCATATTCTGCATTGATGAAACATTTACCTAAAATGGTATCCAATTATGAGATTCGCTCCTTCCAGTCTATTGTAGAATGGGATTATTTTAGAAATGAATATAAACCGAATGTGATGGTGATCACAATTGGAGAGGATCCTTCTATGCATTGGAGTATGTTCGTTTCTGTGGCCACTATTGCGATTGTTCCCGGTTACAATCCCATCCAACCGACTACCGAAATAGTCTATTATGATAAAAATGGAGTTGGGAAGGAAATTCAATATACGACTTTTTCACGAGGGCATGTGTGGCACCATCTTACTTTTTTTGGTTGGGCTTATGTCTATTCACATATTATTTCAGAAGATATGTATGATGCCTATTTTGAAGAAGTTTTTAGTACAGCGGTTCCACTGAAGGAAAAATGAGAGGGACACTGTCTCAGAAATAGGCAGTAGAAGGTGGTGAAGCGGGCGAATGTTTGAATGTACCTCGACAATTTATACCATCTGGTAAATGGACAAACCTCTAGGAATAGGATATCCTAGACTAATCGACTTACCAAAATACAAAGAAACCGGACTAGAGTGTATCGATTGGATCTCTGCTCTTTTAATGAAACTAAGACTGGTTCTGTGGTTTGGAGTCTACTTTGCCCTTGTGTTTTTTATGAACTGGGTTTTCTAGTCTGCATTGATCTAGGAAATCAGAGAACATAAAAAACAAAGAAAAGTCTAAACCATACAGTCCTTTTTTATACTATTTGGTATATAGACAAATTCCTTTCCATCCGGTACAATGCAGTCTGAATGCCGATCTATTTTACTATTGGATCGGTTTTGTAGCGTATGATTTCCATTAACATTCCAGTGCTTGAGGCAGATGCCATTTGCGAAAAGAAGCGCAAGTGGCATTTTTTTTCAATCCATCAGATGTTTGATTTCTTTGAGAAGAGTGGACTTTCCGGACATTAGCTTTTTCTCAGATGCTTTGATGGATTCTTTTTTGCCAGGCCTAGCAAAGAATTGTTCAAGGACTACTTCTTTGAGGGTTTCTTCAAACCACATTCGGGTTTGGTCTGCTCGATTTTTCGCATAATAACCGTTTGTTTTTGTGGTGGAAATATAATCCAAAATCAGTTTCCAGATTTCATCAATTCCCTTTCCGCCAATGCTACTGCAAGTAGTGGCTCTGGGTGTCCATTTGGATTCTGGAGCAGGGAAGAGGTGGAGGGCAGATTCGTATTCGACCCTGGCCCGCATCGCATAAGGTTCATTGGGTCCATCGGCTTTATTGATGGCGATGAGGTCAGCCATCTCCATAATTCCCCGTTTGATTCCTTGGAGTTCGTCCCCGGCGCCGGCAAGCATGAGTAATAAGAAAAAATCCACCATGGAGTGGACCTGTGTTTCCGATTGTCCCACACCGACTGTTTCAATGATGATGGTATCAAACCCTGCGGCTTCACAAAGGTACATGGATTCGCGTGTTTTTCTAGCTACCCCTCCCAAAGAACCGCTGCTAGGCGAAGGCCGAATGAAGGCATTGGCAGACTTGGATAGAACCTCCATCCTTGTTTTGTCTCCCAAAATAGAACCTTTGGTTCTTTGGCTACTGGGATCAATGGCAAGTACTGCGAGTTTGTGATTTTGTTCTAGGAGATAACTCCCAAAACTTTCGATGAAAGTGGATTTCCCAACGCCGGGAACTCCTGTGATTCCAATCCGAATGGAATTGCCAACCTTAGGCATCACAAGTTCTAAAATGGCTTGGGCTTTGTCATTATGAACTTCCAAGTTACTTTCTACTAGAGTGATGGCCTTGGCAAGATGGGTTCGGTTTCCCGATAGAACTCCATCGGCTAATTCTTCTACTGTGGTTTCTTTTCGGGAAAGTGTTTTTCTTTGGTCCCGAATGTAAGGAGAAATGGCAGGGGCATCTGCAACACCGGGATTTACCGAAAGAGCAGACTTTGGATTTGGATCCGGTTCTTTCGTTTTCTTTTTGCCCATATCCTCTTTTGGTGTTTCCATAATGGTTTTATATCTTACCTGCGGAAATTTAAAAAAACACCGACTGTCACTATGGACAAATCGGTGTTTGGTGGATAGAGATCCTTTTGTAACCTTAAGCGGCTCTTCTTTCGCCGAGGAGGAGATTCAGAATTTGTTTGGCAGCTTCTGAAATCACAGTTCCCGGTCCAAAAATCGCAGTGGCCCCAGACTTATAGAGGAAGTCGTAGTCTTGGGCTGGAATCACTCCGCCGACCACCACAAGTACATCTTCCGCACCGAGTTTCTTTAATTCCTCAATCACTTGGGGAACCAAAGTTTTGTGGCCGGCAGCAAGAGAAGACACTCCTAAGATATGGCAATCGTTTTCGACAACTTGTTTGGCGACCTCTGCGGGAGTTTGGAAAAGAGGCCCGATATCAACGTCAAAGCCCATATCCGCAAAACTAGTAGAGATCACTTTGGCACCACGATCGTGTCCGTCTTGGCCCATCTTGGCTACCATGATCCGTGGACGACGTCCTTCCAGTTGCGCAAATTCATCAGCAAGGGACCTTGCTTCCAGGTACCCTTTGTCTTCGGAAATTTCGGAGGAATACACTCCTGAGATGGAACGAATCACTGCTTTGTACCTCCCAAATACTTTTTCCATGGCATAAGAAATTTCGCCGAGAGAGGCACGTTTGCGAGCAGCATCCACTGCCAGCTCTAAAAGATTCCCCTCACCAGTTTCGGCACATTTGGTAATGGCATTTAACGCAGCTTCTACGGCAGAACTATCTCGATCTTTTTTCATTTGTTCCAAACGTTTGATTTGGGCAATACGAACAGCGGTATTATCAATGTCTAAAATATCAATGGGAGCTTCTTTATCCAAACGGAAACGGTTCACTCCCACAATCACATCTTTGCCTGAATCGATCCGAGCCTGTTTTCTTGCAGATGCTTCTTCGATTCGCATCTTAGGAATTCCCGTTTCAATTGCTTCTGCCATGCCACCTAACTTTTGTACTTCGAGGATGAGGCTCCAAGCTTTGTGTACCAGATCGTTTGTGAGTTTTTCTACATAAAAGGAACCACCCCAAGGATCGATCACACGGTTGATGTTTGTTTCTTCTTGTAAGTAGATTTGTGTATTTCTTGCAATCCTTGCTGAGAAGTCGGTAGGAAGAGCAATGGCTTCATCCAACGCATTGGTATGTAAGGACTGAGTGTGGCCAAGGGCTGCGGCCATTGCTTCGATACAAGTCCTTCCTACGTTGTTGAAAGGGTCTTGTTCGGTGAGGGACCAACCCGAAGTTTGGCAGTGGGTCCGGAGCGCCAAAGATTTGTTAGACTTTGGTTTGAATTGGTTCACAATTTTTGCCCAAAGAAGACGACCCGCACGCATTTTGGCAATTTCCATAAAATGGTTCATCCCAATCGCCCAAAAGAAAGAGAGGCGAGGAGCAAACTCATCTACAGTGAGTCCAGAAGCTATTCCTGTTTTGATGTATTCCCAACCATCTGCAAGGGTATAAGCAAGCTCCAAATCAGCAGTAGCGCCGGCCTCTTGCATATGGTATCCCGAGATGGAGATGGAGTTAAACTTGGGCATGTACTTGGAAGTATAACCAAAGATGTCTGCGATGATTTTCATAGAGTGTTTGGGTGGGTAAATGTATGTGTTACGCACCATAAACTCTTTCAAAATATCATTTTGGATGGTGCCGGAAAGTTTGTCTTTGGAGACTCCTTGTTCTTCTGCGGCAACGATATAAAAGGCAAGGACTGGAATGACGGCCCCATTCATAGTCATGGAAACTGACATTTGGTCGAGTGGGATTTGGTCGAAGAGGATTTTCATATCCAATACCGAATCGATCGCCACACCAGCCTTTCCCACATCTCCTACCACTCGTTCGTGGTCTGAGTCGTATCCACGGTGGGTGGCAAGGTCAAAGGCAACGGAAAGTCCTTTTTGGCCGGCAGCTAAGTTTCTACGATAAAAAGCATTGGATTCTTCGGCAGTGGAAAATCCTGCATACTGGCGGACCGTCCAAGGTTTATTCACATACATGGTGGAATAGGGTCCGCGTAAGTAAGGCGGAATTCCTGCAGCATAGTTGAGATGTTCCATTCCTTCCAAATCAGTTTTCGCATAACGAGATTGAATGGAGATTCCTTCTGCTGTTTGCCAAAGGGAAATAGCCTTTGGGTCTGGTTTATTGGAACCGAAAGAAAGAGGGAGTTTTGCAAAATTAGGTTTGTTCATTTTATTTCCCGATCCATTTGGTTTGGGCTTTTTCCATAAATTCCACGATGTTTCGTTTCATGTGGATGAAATCATCGATCCCGAGAGATTCTGCTTCTTTGATGAGGTCTTTCGGATAACCGGCAAGTAACTTCCAAGAGTTTGGCAATTGGGTCTTCATCTCCGAGGTAAATTCGGAAAGGTAGGTCGCATACTCTTCGTCAGACGAACATAAGACTACAATGTCGGCACCCAGTTCTTTGGCCCGAGCAACTCCTTCCTTGACCGAAGGAAATCCAAGCGAATCAATAATTTCATACCCAAGGCAACCGAGAAAATTCGAACTAAAACCGGCCCTTGCTTTCCGCATGGTTAAGTCACCTAGGGTAAGTAAAAATATCTTTGGGAGTTTTTTCCCAGAAGCCACATAGGCATCGGTAATATTTCTCCATTTGTCAAATTCATACGAAAGGCGAATGGGGGCCAAACGTGCGTAAGTTGACTCAGTGGAAAAGTGATTCAGTTTTGTTGTCTCTTCTAAAGATTTTGTAAGCTCAGGATGTCTTTCTGAGGGAAGCGGGTATTGGTTTGTACCAAGTAGGATTTCTTTTTTGGTAGCAAGGGCATCTCTTTTTTTGTCTGCCCGTGATTTGATTTCTTTTTGGATATTTCCTTTTTTTAAGGCCTCTCCAAATCCACCTTCGGTTTCCAAAGTTTGGAATTTGGCCCAAGCAGTTTCTGCTAGTTTTTTGGTAAGGACTTCCAAATAATAAGATCCAGCCGCAGGGTCTTCCACTTTGTCGAGAAAGGACTCATAACGAAGGAGAAGTTGTGAGTTTCTAGCAATTCGTTTGCCTAACTCTTGTTGTGCGGAGTATTCAGAGTCGAATGGCAACACAGAAACAAAATCTGCACCACCCATGACCGCAGACATAGCCGCTGTAGTTCCTCGTAACATGTTTACATAAGGATCGTAGGCTGTGAATTGGAAACTTGAAGTTCTTGCTACGATGAGAGCCGGAACGGTTTCCCCAAGCCCAGGTTTGTAGGCATTTAAAATTTCCGTCCAGAGGATTCTCATGGCTCGGAACTTTGCGATTTCTGTGAAGTAGTCGGAGCCAATGCCCATCCAAAACCAAATGTTGGAGGCAGCATCTTCAATGGAAACTCCAACATCTATATGACGGTTTAAGTAATCCACTCCCCAAGAAAGAGAATAGGCCAATTCCTGTCCGATGGAAGCACCTGCATCACGTAAGTAGTAACTGTGAATTCCCACACCAGCAAATCCTTTGGATCCAGAAAGTGTAGAAAATGATTTTCCAATGTTTGTTTCTTCTGTTCCTAGTTCCCCATACAGAAGTGCAATTCCATAAGGATCAAAATCACCAAGTACAGTGTTATGCGAAGACGTGAGTTTTTTTAGTGAGTCAACAAAGGATACCGTTCTTGTTGTTAGAGAAACTATAAGCGGAAGATTTCCCGTAAGGCCGGCAAGTTTTTCTAGGTCAGTAGATGAGTTGATTTTTAATCCGAATGGATTTCCTTTTTCTTCATGGGAAATAAGGATCGCAGCATCGGCACCTTTTTTGGGAAGGTCGTTCAATTCCGATTCAGAGGTAATTGTTTCCGTGACATTCCATCCGGGGTTTCGTTTGTAAACTCGTGGAATGTCAGTGGTATCTTCTTTGCGGTAGAAGGGTTCGATTTTGAAACCTTCTTCTGTTTCCCAAGTGACTTTGTCCCAAGGGTTGCCTTTTAAATCTTTCAGGATTTGGTTTTTCCAATCCTCAGTCGAAACTTCAGGAAAGTCTGAAAATAGAAATTCGTTCAATTTATTCCTCTACGATTTGGTAATCTTCCATATAACCTGGGAAGTCGCCTAACCCACGTGTGAAGGTAAACTTAGCAGGATAAACAACTAGACGTCTACCAGACTGCAAGAAAGTACCCGACATCAGTGTGAAAGGGGAGGCGACAATAAAGGCAGCGGTCCCAACTAAGGTTCCGGCAAGTCCCATGGGGCGTGCCAAAATCAAATCGATCAACATTTCGCCACCAGAGGGCACTTCTCTTGCGGACAAAGTCTGGGTCCATAAGAGACAAATTAAGAAAAGGATGGACAAGGGTCGTGTTTGTTTCATAGGCTGATCACTCGGGCTTTCATCTGATGAAATCTCGAGAATGATATCCCTGTAAAGTAAGAAATATGGCTAAAGAAATTGTTTTGTTTGTTCTCTATTCTGTTGTGCATCTTTTTGCGATCGCTACGATCACAAAAGAGGATGCCTTCTATCTCCCTTCGAAAATCATTCCCATTCTGATCCTCATTGTAGCGCTCTTTCGCTACTTTCCCCAATTGGAAAAACGAGGGAAATTGATTGCGGTTGGCCTTGTGTTTTCCCTTTTTGGAGATAGCTTTTTAGCCTTACCAAAACAAGGATACTTTGTTTTTGGGTTGGGTTCCTTTCTCATTGCACAATTGATCTACTCTTATGCGTTCACGTTGGACTCAAAAATTAAACCCCTGCTTGCAATCCCATTTTTACTCTTTGGGTCTTCTTTTTTTCTTGTACTGGTTCCAAAACTTGGATCGCTTCTCATTCCAGTTGGTGTATACATTTCAGCAATTTGTTTGATGGGTTGGCGTGCTGCTGCTAGAAATTCTGTGTCCAAACCTTTCTACTTGGGCCTACTTGGTGCATTGGTATTCATTTTATCCGATTCTATTATTGCCTATTCTATGTTTTTAAAACCAGAAATGGACAGATTCACTGCATCTATGGGAATTATGGTAACTTACTATATTGCTCAAGTGCTCATCTACTCAGCTACAAAGGCAGAAGAGTTGGATTTTCAATCTGTGAAAAATACTTGATTCACTTAAAACTCACTAGTATCGTATCTATGGTTTTTAAAAACCGGGGAATGGGATTATGAAATCGCTAAAAAAAACATCCTTTATAGAGGCAGTTGCGGCCGCAATTGAACACGAAGTTCAATGTTTCAATTTTTATTTAAAACTTTCCGAAAGTTTACCGGAAGGCCAAATCAGAGAACTTTTCAGCCAACTTGCGTTAGATGGTGATGAGCATATTAAATTCATCAAAGACATCTATAAAAGTGCAGAAGGAAAAGAACTTCCTAACTTAAAACAACTTTCTGAAATAGAAAAGTTTCATTCTTCGACCATCCAAAAGGTAATGGATCGGTTAGATCGCAATAAAAATGAAGAAGTGAAAGCTGACGAAAGAAAAGCAATAGAGCTTGCTATCAGAGAAGGGGAGGATGCGCGTAATTTTTATGCCACCATCCGAAACAAATTCCAAGATCCAAAAATCAATTTGTTATTCCAAAAATTGGCTAACTTTAACGAATCCAATAATTCGCTTTTAGAAGCACAAGCAATGGCAATGGAACAGTCCACCCCTGCGGACCAAGTTTTCTACTGGGAAGATGAGGAGTTGATGGAAGAGGTCAATCGTTCTTCTAAGCTGTCACCAAAACCAAAAGCTTCTAAACCGCAAACGGCAAAAACAAAACCATCTGCTAAAAAAACTTCTAAACCAGCCAAACCAGCAAACAAGAAGTCGGCGAAGAAAGCTGCAAAAAAGGCACCAAAAAAAGCCGTAAAAAAAACAGTGGCGAAACCAAAAGCCAAACCCGCTAAGAAAAAAGGTAAGAAAAAATAGTGAAATACCAAGTAACTCATACATTTCCCGTTTCCCTCGAAAAACTCCTTCACGCCAGAGAAGAGAGATACAAACATCTAGATCAGTTCCCTGATTTAAAAAATGTAACTCTATTGGAAGAAACGAAAGAAGGGAATATCATTCGCCAAAAACGGAAAGTGAGTTTGGAAGGTTCTATGCCTGCCGTTCTATCGGCAGCACTGAACGACCTTTCTCTTTTGGAAGAATCCACTTTTGATATTACTACCAATACTCATGAATTTAAAATCTCTCCTCCGGGAAAAGACAATGTGTTTGTGATCAAAGGGAAAAGTAAATACGAAGCGGATGGCCTTGAGTCCAAACGTTCTTATGATGTAGATGTGATTTCTAGTCTTCTTTTTGTTTCTCCCATTGTGGAGAAGGCCATCGAAGAAATTCACAAACATAGTTTGGAAAAAGATAGAAAATCCATCGCCAAATTTCTGGGGGTCGAATCCTAAGTAAGAAGTGAAGTCTTCTTCTCCTAGCTTTTTACGATCTGTATTGGAACTCAATTTGACGATCCTCATTATGGGGAACGTCACTTTGTTTGCCAAACTCCTTCCCTTTCCTGCAGTCACGATCATCTCCGGTCGGGCACTATTTTCTGTCATTTTACTCGGACTCTTCTTTTTGCTTCGTGGTAAGTCTGTATCCTACCGAAGTTTTAAGGACTTTTTGTTTGTATTTGGAATTGGAATTTTATTTGCTTTGCATTGGGTGACTTACTTTCACTCCATCCAAGTGTCCACTGTGGCAGTCGGGATGTTGTCTCTTTTCACCTATCCTGTGTTTTCTGCACTCATCGAACCTTTGCTTGGTGGAAAACGCCCCGATCCTTTTGCATTCTTTTTGGCTTGTTTTTCCTTTTTTGGGCTTTTCCTCATTGTACCCGATCTTTCTTGGAACAACCAAATGTTCCAAGGAGTGGTTTGGGGTGTGGTTTCGGCAGTTCTCTATGCGATTCGGAATCTACTGACTAAAGAAATGCATGTTCATTATCCTAGTGCCCAAATTCTTTTCACCCAACTGATTGCCACTACCTTGGTTTTACTTCCCTTTGCCGATGGACTATTTGTAATGTTGGCTGAACCCAAATACCTGTTGTTCCAGGTGGTGCTTGCTGGGATTTTTACCTCACTTGCCCATACTATTTGGATTCGCAGTTTATCAAATTTATCGGTAACTACTGCGGGCACTTTGTCTACCTTAAGTCCGATATACGGAAGTTTGGCGGCCTGGTATTTTTTGGGAGAGGTGCCACCCGAAAGGCTTTGGTTAGGTGGCGGTGTGATTTTGTTTTGTGCAATTTTAGAGGTGTTTCGGAAAAAAGCGGAAAGTGAGAATACCGCTGTTTTGTGGGTTAACGAAAAATAAAATTAAAAATTAAGAAAATATTTAGAATAAAGTTTGACTTACTTCAGAAATTTTAGTCTCTAATCTCCCTTTGTAGAAATAATAAATTTCCACAAAGGAGCAAATTTTGAAAAAAATTAGTTTAATCATCGCGTTGGCAGTTTCTGTATCAGCTTTCCATTGCCAGTCAGGAGAAAAAGTAGGGGCCGATGAAGGTCGGACCATTTTAGAAGGTAGTTGGGTATTAACAAACAATTGTGTCAAAGACCCAAGTTCCAATGTTTCTGCTTGGCTTATCATTAGCAACAATCGAGATATCAAATCTTGTTATAAAAAAACAAGCAGTGTGGTTAAAGGACAGATCACTGGCTCAGAAGGGAACTATAATATCAATTGGCAAGTAGGTCCTGCTTCGACTGCACAGTATCCAGTGGGAGGTCCTTTGAATCTTTTTGGAATGACTACTGCGGGAGTTACGGTTTGTTACACTCGGACAAAAACCTTACCGGCTTTTTGTAAGTGATTGGCAAGGGGAAAAATTTAAGTACCAACTGTTTGTAAAATTAAATCTAAACTTCAGCGCCACCGATTGCAGCGGAAATCCTTTCTGGTTGGATAACTATGTTTGGTACAGGCTACCCTTCCAGAAAGATTGAAGCGTAAAGCGGGATCGCCTAATGGATGCAATATGGATATAAAAATCCATCGGCGAGGCGCACCCACTAGTTTCCCGAAAAATTTAATTCATTCGTGTAAGTGATGGATGACCTGAATTAGTTTCTCTTGTACTTCTTTGGCGATTTTTTCGAGTTCGGGATTTTGAACTAACTTCGTCATGGTCATGGGATCAAAGATAGAGACTTTGGTTTCCCCATTTTTTTCTTCGGTGACAACAACGTTGCAAGGTAATAATAGTCCAATTTCATCGGCTGTTTGGAGGGCTTTGTGCGCAAAACCAGGGTTACAGGCTCCAAGGATGGTATAACGTTTGAAATCGACTCCGATTTTTTCTTTGAGTGTGTGTTTAACGTCGATGGTGGTAAGAACGCCGAAACCTTCTTTTTTTAAAGCTTCGGTTGTGTCGGTGATGGTATCTTCAAAACTCTTTTTTCTGTGAACGGTTAGTCCTAACATAAATCCTCCGTTGTCCTATACCCCATAGGGTATGGGATTCGAAACGAAGTTGCAAGAGATTTTTGGTTAGGATTTGAAAAAGATCATTCTTTTTTCGGGAGTTTTTGCATCTCTTCTACGCTAGGAAGCTGAGTTGATATATGACGAATTTCCCCTGTGGAATTTAAAAGGAAGTATTGAGGGAGAGGGTCGGTTTTTAAAGAAGCAAACCGATCATCCAAAATGAGGGTTTCGAATTCCTGTTCTCTGGGAGTGTAGTTGAGAAGGACATAGGTGCCAAGGTCTGGTTTTCCTTCGCCACATTCGAGCCCTTGCAACATCTCACATCGAGATTTGGTCACAGAAAGGAGAATGAGTTTTCCTTCACGAGAAGCCTGTCCAAAAGCAAAAGATTTGTTATGGCCCCAATGGATTTCTTCACTCACCATTTCATTGAGTTTGATATAACCATAAACCAGTAATAAAATAAAAAGTGGCATGGATAAAAAACCAAGCAGGTAAAAAACGCGGGAATATTTCTGCATACTGGACAATGGAACCTAAGGGTCTGGTTCCCGCCAAGTTGAATTTTTAATCTTTAGTAAACCCAAATTTTCAAAAAAAACTACACCTTCTTCTTCCTATATCAAATCTGGTTTAAAGAGAGAAACCTTAGGAGAAATCAATGGAGATTTGGTATACCGAAAAATTGGAATTAGAAAAAGGCCGTGCTGTGAGTTACCGGGTAACAAAAACAATCGAAAGCCTACAATCTCCGTTCCAAAAAATCGATATTTTTGAAACACAATCCTTCGGTAGAATGTTTACACTTGATGGTGTAACGATGGTTACAAATAAGGATGAACATTCTTATCATGAAATGATTGCCCATATTCCCATGATGAGCCATCCCAACCCGGAATCCGTTCTTGTAATTGGTGGGGGAGACGGGGGTACGGTTCGTGAAGTATTAAAACATCCTTCTGTCAAAGAAGTTGTGTTATGCGAGATTGACAAAGCAGTAGTAGATATTAGTTATAAATACTTTCCAGAATGTGCAGATGCTATGAAAGACCCTAAGGTCATTCATTATTATGATGACGGAGCAAAATTTGCGAGAGAGAACAAAGGCCGCTTTGATGTGATCTTGGTGGATTCCAGTGATCCTGTGGGGCCTGCAGAAGTTTTATTCAAAGAACCATTCTTTCGTGATATGGCAAGTGCTTTAAAACCAACGGGAATCATTGCGACACAAGCGGAATCTTTTTGGTATCATGGAGACGTAATCTCATCTCTCTTTGATTTTATTCCAAAAATTTTTCCTGAGTATGGATACTATTACACGACCATTCCTACATACCCTTCGGGGATTATTGGGTTTACTTTTTTATCCAATGCGATTGATCCTTATTCCGTGACACCTGATCCAAAACGTGTTCCGAAAGGACTCAAATACTATAGTCCTGAAATTCACAAAGCCGCTTTTGTTCTTCCTGAATTTGCAAAAGCTTATATCAAACGAAAAGGATAAATCTTTGTGAAATGGATTCCCGTTTTCTTTTCCTTGCTTCTGGTTTTTATTCGTCCAAATGTTCTTTGGGCCCAGGAAACAAAAGCAACAAAGTTGGAATTAGAGGCAGAATCCTATGAAGAACGTGGGTTCCCAAAAAAGGGAGAAGAGATCCGTTCGAAAATCAAACGGATTCGGGCCGATCAGTTTCGAGATCGAAATCCGCAAACCGAATTTATTTCACCCACAAAAAGTATCCCGGCAACCAATAAGGGTTCTTTGGAATTCCACCAAGGGACTTGGGAGATTGGATTTCGGAGTTTTGACCAATTTGGGATGTTTTCTACAGGGAATGATTCTGCGTCAGACGACGGACGCATTGCCTTTCAAGCAGGATCACCGTATTACCCTCGTTCGCCTATAGGTTACCAAAACATTCGAAGCCTTCCTTTGGCCTATGATATAAAAAATCCTTACGAATTTTCGCGATCTTTTTCGCCGAGGGTGGCATACAAACACAATTCGGCAAAATGGGGTTTGGAATATATATATTTTCAATTTCAAACAACAAACGATTATCTTTCTATAGGATTTGTTGGAGTACCACAATCAGCTTATCACTCTGATCGATTGTATAACGCTGAACATAAGTTAGTGGTAAAAATTTATGAGGAGTATTCTCGTTCGATTGCTTATAGTTGGGATTTTGGCATCCGAACGGGCTCCTTTCATACCAATTCAGTTTTTTCCTCCCAATCTCTAGCGCAAACTGGTATTATGCGAGATTCCATGCGGTATCTAGCTCCGAGTGCTGGCTTTAAGTTTTATCATAAATTAGGGGAAGGATTCTCCTATGAATTGGGAGGGGATTTATTCCTTACTCCTCTCGGTAGGCTCAATTACAGAAGGGATATTTTAACACAAAACGGTGGTGCCACAAGGTTTGGAGAAGGTATCGTCGCAGGTGATGAGGCATATTCCTTATTTTCAGAAAAACCACTACAAACAACAATTGTGGGTTTGGATATACTCGGACAATTCAACTGGCAGCCGTTAGAACACCATAAATTCCATTTAGGGTTTCAGGTAATTCAATATATTTGGAGGGCTAACGAATCTTATGCGCCTGGAATCCGAGCGTTAAATCAGGAGTCTTTCCATTCGGGAGTTAGGGATTATTATTTAAGTTCTGCATTCTATGAAGCGGATGGTCGGGACAAACGTCCTTCCCGAAGTTACTCGATTTCGAATTTATACATTGGGTATACTTATGTTTTTTAAAATTAATTTTTATACGATATCGCTTTTACTTAGCTCATTTTTAGGGATGGGCTGTGGGATTTCTCTTCGAGTGTACAGGCCTTTCCCAAAGGAAACTGCTTTTGAATTTGTCAAAAAGATGGATCATATCCAGATTCAAGTCAAAGATGAAAATCGAATGAAAATGGCCATCTATGACGGGTATTTTTCAGGCCCTGAGGGACTTCCTAATGAATACGGTCCATTGTCTTATTTGATACGCAAAGAACTTTCTATGCGAGGGAATCGTTATCCTTTGTTAATCGACAGAGGAGGAAAGATTTTCGTCGATGAATTTCAGCTAGTCTCTCTAGACAGATGTTCTAAAAACTTAAGTTTTGTGCGTTTGAAGGCGCGGATCCAAATTGTTGGTGGTGCTGAAGAAGTATTTTCTTATTATGATGAAATCGACTCTAGGGTCACCAATTGTTACTTAACAGGGAGTATATTAACAATAGTGCCATTGATTTGGTATGTGCCATACAATGGATTCCGGGGGAACCGAGAAGATCAGTTAAACCAATTGGGTAGAAATTCTTTATCAGAATTTTTTACAAAGTTGGAATCAGTATCAGGGTATAATGGGAGTTCGCCGGTAGAAGAAACTCAGCTACCAGAAACACCACCCACAAAACAGAAACAAACTCCCACCAAACAAGAACCAGTGGATCCGAAACTAAAGGAAATTCTTGAAAGTTTATGAAATCCCAAGTTCTTATCATTCTACTGTGGATTGGTTTTAGTCTCACAAATTGTTACTCTTTAGAGAAACAATATAATTATGGGAATCCTTATCTCCCAAGTCCCGAGTTTACCGAAGAAGATCCACAATTTGAAGAAGGCGAACCAGTCTGGATTTTGGACCAAACGGGGAACTGGATTTTTTCTCTTCCTTCCAAGTTAGTGCTTTGGAATCTAAAGGCAGACAACCACCATATTTCAAAAGAAACCAAAGACTATTTGATTCGTTATATTAAAGAAAATAATTTACGGGATGTAAAGGTTCGTTTCAATCAATATGCCCCCCTTTCGGAATGGAGACGACTTCCGAAAAATAAAAATATCAATCCTGTGGTTCGGTATTTTTTTGGTTCCATTTCTTTACTAGCTTATACATTTCTTCCGGGTCGGTTGTTTGCAGGAACGATTGGCGGAGATCATTATAATTCTTTTACAAATACAATCAATGTGTATTCTGATCTACCTCCTGTTGTCATCCATGAAGGGGGACATGCCAAAGACTTTGCTCAAAGAGAAAAAAGAACTCTCTATGCCGCCGTTTATGCGATTCCCGTGGTGGGAGCACTTTACCATGAAGCAAGGGCCTCTGACGACGCTATAAATTATTTTGCAGAAAAAAATGACAGAGAACAATTAGAATCTTCCTACGAGTTACTCACTCCAGCTTATTCTACTTATGTGGGAGGTGCCATTGGTGATGTCGTGACCAATCCCATTACCGCTGTTACTGTAATCCCAGGTCATATTTACGGTCGTTATAAAAAAAGAGACATTGACCTAGAAATAGAAAAGAGAAAACAAAAGATCCATTTTAAGGAACCCAAGTGAATCATAAATCTCAGTTCATTCAAAAATTCAATGTACGTAGAGACTCGCTAAAGTCTTTACTCTGCATTGGTCTTGATTCCGAGTTGGAAAAATTGCCTAAGGTGAGTTTGGATTCCAAAGCACCACTGGTTCATTTTGCGGAAACCATCGTTCGGTACACACATACTTATGCGACTTCTTGGAAACCAAACGTTGCTTTCTTTGAACGATTGGGTGCAGAAGGATACTTTGCTTTGGAGCATACGGTGCGTGTGATGCAGGAAGTTTCGCCGCAAGTACCCATAGTGATGGATGCAAAACGCGGGGATCTTGCCAATACCTCTAAAGAGTATGCAAAGTACTTTTTCCAAACCTTGAAAGTGGATGCACTGACCGTGAATCCATATATGGGTCGGGATAGTTTGGTCCCTTATTTGGATTTAGGTGGATACATTTTTGTCCTCGGTCTTACTTCCAATCCTTCTTCTACTGACTTTCAAAAACAAAAGTTGGTAGGCAGAGATATCTTTCTGTATGAAGAGGTGAGTGATCAGATGGCAAGACTTGCGGAAGAGTATCCCGACCAAGTGGGGCTTGTTGTGGGGGGAACTCATCCATCGGAGATCCAGTCCTTACGCGTGCGTCATCCAGAAATGTATTTTCTCATCCCTGGGTTTGGTGCCCAAGGGGGAGATTTAGAAGCTATCATTCAGGCATCAGGAAAACGATCGCTTATCAATTCTTCAAGAGGGATTACACTTAGTTCCTTAGAAGAAAACTTCGGACAAGTCGCAGAAAAGAAAGCAGAGGAAGTCCACTTACAAATGAACCAACTCTTTCTCTGACGGTCTAATCACCATCAGGGAAACAAGTGAAAGAAAGATTAGCCATTGTCGGCACAGGAATCGCAGGTTTAGGTTCCGCCTACTTTTTAAAAAATGATTTTGATTTAACCATATTTGACAGCGCCGATTATATTGGCGGTCATACCAATACAGTTATGGTAGAAGAGGATGGAGTTTCTATTCCGATTGATACTGGGTTTATTGTATTCAATCATGTCACCTATCCAAACTTAATTAGACTTTTCCAAACATTGGATGTTCCGACAAAAAAGTCGGATATGTCTTTTAGCGTACAACATGATCCCACCAAATTAGAGTTTTGTGGGTCGGGCCTAACCGGGCTTTTTGCGCAGAAAAAAAATCTCTTTCGGCCTCGGTATTTGAAGATGTTACTAGAGATCGACCGGTTCAACAAATCGGCTCCTAAGATTTTGGAAGATCCCAAATATGATACTTGGAATTTGGGCCAGTATATGGAGGCCTTTGGGTTTGGGAAAGACATCCTGAATTTTTATCTGATTCCCATGAGTTCGGCAGTTTGGTCCACTCCACCTGATTTGATGTTAGAATTTCCTGCCAAATCACTCATTCGGTTTTTTTACAATCATGGATTTTTGGGACTGAGTACCCAACACCAATGGTATACGGTGGATGGGGGATCCCATGAATATAGCAAACGAATCATCGCTCCTATTAAGGATCGTTTTCGTCTGAACACTCCGGTAAAACAAGTGAACCGGACCGCTGGTGGGAAGGTGGAACTTGCGTTTGGTGAAGGGAAAAGAGAAATCTTTGATAAAGTTTTACTTGCGACTCATGGCCATATTTCTGCGAAATTGTTAGGAAATCCGACGAAATGGGAGAGTGAGTTACTCCCACTCTATCGTTACCAACACAATACGGCGACACTCCATACGGATGCGAGTGATATGCCAAAGGTGAATTCTTGTTGGTCGAGTTGGAATTACAAAATCGTCGAGGGGCCAAGTGGGAAACAGGATCCTTATACCATCTATTGGATGAACCGTTTGCAAAACGTTTCTAAAAAGCAAAATTATTTTGTGACCATTAATGATCCAGACCGAGTGGCAAAAGACAAAATCATAAAAAAAATTGATTATGAACACCCACTATTTTCCGTTGAGGCATCACTGGGGCAAAGTCGTCTGCCAGAGTTAAACGAAACAGGTCCCATTTACTACGCAGGTGCTTACTTCCGGTATGGATTCCATGAAGATGGGTTTTTATCTGCGGTAAATGCTGCGCGTAGCATTTTAAAAAGGGATCCATGGACTTAAATTCTTGTATGTATGAGGCGGATGTGTTCCATGCACGAACCGCACCCATTCCCAACAAATTTCAATATCGGATATTTAATTTTTATTTGGATTTATCCGAAATAGACCAGTTGTCAAACAAAAGCTTCTGGTTTTCGAGAAACCGCTGGAACCTCTTTTCCTTTTATGACAAAGACCACATCCAGTTTGGAAAAGAGTACGTTTACGAAAACATAAAGTCCTTCCTCGAAACCTCTGGGGTGACAAGACCTATCGGAAAGATATTTCTACTAACCAACCTTCGTATCTTCGGCTACGTATTTAATCCTGTCAGTTTTTACTATTGTTATGATATTGCTGGCGAACCACTAGTTTCCCTTGCGGAAGTAGGAAATACCTTTGGAGAGATCAAACCTTACTTTGGATATTTTAAAAAAGCCAAGGGGACCATTGCTGATCCGGAAGTGTACATTCGAGAGAAGAAGAATTTTTATGTCTCTCCTTTCATTCCCTTAGATTCCGAATTTGAGTTTCGATTGAACATACCAAAGGAACAATTACAGATTGGTGTCGACTCTTTTGAAAATGGGAAACGGATTCTTACCACTTCCTTTCTTGGAAAAAAAATTCCATTTCATTCTAAATACTTATTAAAACTTTTTACCCGATTTCCTTTCATCACCGTCAAAATAATAACATTGATTCATTGGCAAGCTTTCAAGTTATGGATGAAAAAAATTCCATACATACAGAAAGACCAAAACTTAGAAAAACAAACAGGAGTTCCCCTTGGAGAAATCACAGAACCAGTCCCTCTTACAAGACACGATTGATTCAGAACTTTTTACCGAATTAAAGAACAAGTCTACCGTCGAACAATTTCCTATTTACAGGAAGATATTTTTTAAAGCAATGAGTTCCATGAAGAGGGGATCCCTTCGAATGATCCTCCCTGATGGAGAACAAGTGATCATTGGAGATCCTAATGCTTCTGTAGATTCAAAATTTCATTCAGCACTTGTTCATGTAAAAAATCCAATTTTTTTCAAAAAATCAGTGTTATACGGTGACATTGGATTTTCAGAATCTTATTTAACGGGAGATTGGGACACCGACTCCATTGAAAATGTGATTTCATGGTTTATCTTAAATGTAGATGACAGTCCTAGCCTATCCGGTGCGAAGAAAAAACTATTTCACCTGGATTTGTTCAATTTAGGTAACAAATTCCTACATTTTCTAAGAAAAAACACATTAACGGGGAGTAGAAAAAATATAGTAGAACATTATGATTTAGGGAATCATTTTTATAAATTGTTTTTAGATCCGACTATGACTTATAGTTCTGCTTATTTTGAATCACTTGAAGAAACACTAGAAGAGGCTCAGACTAAGAAAGTAGATAAACTTTGTCAAAAATTAAAACTGAGTCCGGCGGATCATCTTTTGGAAATTGGAAGTGGTTGGGGTTTTTTATCAATTCATGCCGCAAAAAATTATGGATGTAGAGTCACAACCATAACCCTTTCTGAAGAACAATATGCTTTTGCTAAGGAAAGGATTCAGAAAGAAGGGCTGTCTGACAAAATAGAAATTAGGATTCAAGACTACCGCAAGTTAGAAGGACAGTTTTCTAAGATTGTTTCTGTGGAGATGTTAGAGGCAGTAGGAGATGCATTTTATGAAACCTTCTTTCAGAAATGCCAGGACCTTCTCACAAGAGATGGAATTATGGCTCTCCAAGTCATCACTTGTCCAGACTCTCGGTTTACATCTTTCAAAAATGGAATCGATTTCATTCAGAAACATATTTTCCCTGGTTCTCTTTTGCCTTCCATTGGGCGGATGAACCAAGCCATCAACCGCACGGGTGATATGTATCTATTTCATCTAGAAGATATGGGTCTTAGTTATGCGAAGACTTTACGGATTTGGTTAAAGGCATTTGAAGAAAATTTAACTGAGGTAAGAAACCAGGGTTACAGTGAAACTTTTATCAGAAAGTGGAGGTATTACTTGGCGTATTGTGCTGCTGCTTTCCAGATGAGAAATATCAGTGTCATCCAGTCGGTATATGTTAGACCAAACAATCTAAATATCTAATTTGATTCCCGTCGGAAACTACCGGTGTGCAAGTCACACTGGCAGTTTCCTATCCAAAAAACATCTTGCCAAAGAAAACCCAAAACTTTACTACTCTGTCTATGAGAGAAACGAAGTCTGTATTTACCTTTGATGAACCAATAGAAAAATTGTGGTCGGGTGTTACCGTCTATGAAGTGTTAGTCCATTGGTTGGCGGATGAGGTAAGAGGAAGGCCGAAGGTTGGTGGAGATTTCTCATGGACATGGAAATTGGGACTTGAAGGTGATTTTACTACTCACGGAATCTATAAAAAAATTGAACCATTAAAAGAATTGGTTATGGAGTGGAAAGACCATCCTGCAGACCCTGCTGGAACAATCTATTTGCAATTATTATTTGAATCTTTGGGTTCAAATCAATCCCAACTAACTATAGTTAATGGAGGATTCCCGGATGGGGATGGTTCCGATGTATGGATTGATGGGGCAAAAGAGGCATGGGATGGACAGGCGATTCACTTAAAAGACTTTCTAAAACAGAATCCGGATATCACAAAATTTTTTAAAAAGACTTGATCTCTAGGGCCTTTCTAAAATCCTGGTAAAAGTAAGGGTTGTTAAGGAGGGTTGGAAGATGGAATATCCCGAATTGGAAACGTATTTCCAGAAATTAACTGATATAACAGACCGTATCGCAATGATGAACAATCATTTTGATGCGACACCTGAGATCGACATACCACAGTTATCTGAGTTTTCCGCTGACATTCAGTCAAAGGATTGGGAGAATACGGACAGAGAGTATTATGAACTCTTCACCAGTTATTTTACCTTCCATGTGAAGACTGTGGAAGAAATCATTCAAGAAGCACGCGAGATTCTGAATCCAGAAAATCGAGAGTATGTAAAAAAATTAGTAAGCCACATCCGTAACTCAGATGATTGGTTTGTAAATCTCAAAAAGAAACGCAAACTTGCTCGTACGCAAGTTGCTTAAACTTCCTCTCCCTTGACCGAAAGCTCGGGGGAGCCTCTTCAATTCGCTTTACAATTAAATCAGTTTCCTTTCTCCTTTCAGATATGCTCAAGGCACGGTTTCTTTTTTACCCGGTTATCCTTTTACTATTTTTGTTTTTGGTCGATTCTATATTTCGAATCCCCTATATTCAGACGATTACTAAGATTGATTTAACGGCAGTTAACTATAAGGCCAAATCAGATTTTTTAAAAAAGTTGGTTTCTGAAAAACCGGGGGTCAATTCTCCAAAAACAAAAAAAATCATGTTAATTTTGGGATCCTCGCGCCTTCTTTATTTTGATCATGATGAGTTAGTTTCTTTTTATCCAGATTGGGAGATTTATAATCTTTCTTCGGCAGTAACAACTCCTGCCTATTACGACTTCCAACTGACAAAGGTGTTGGATGCAGGGATCAAACCAGATTTGGTCATTATGGAAACTGATCCAAACCAATTTAACCAAAATTCGGTATTTAAAAGTTCTAACCTTACTTATAGTTTCGATCTGCCCTATGTAATTTCGAATTTTACTTTATTTGGAAAGGATCATGTTTCCTTTTTTCTTGGCCGTAAACTTTTTGCCGTAGGAACTTATAAACCTTATATCGATCAAATGTGGAGGAACTATAAAAATCCATTTTTAGAGAATGCCTTTGTCATGCATAAGGATACTTATGATTATATCTTATCTCACAACGGGAATGGGTTGTCCCCCGTAGATAATTATATGGAGAAGGATTCCAACTCCTTACAAATGACAAGCCATAGAACTTTGGATTGGTTATTTGCATCTTATGTTCGTAGTCAGATGCAGTTTGGTTTTTATGAAAAAATTTTGAACCGTTTGCAGGCGGAGAAAATAAAAACCATTATCGTATGGCCTCTTTCTTCACCAGACTTTGAAACCTTGATGGAAAAAGAAACTTTAGTGAAAACTTGGGAGAAAGAAATTGATGACCTTACAGGTAAATATAATTTCCCACTTTTAAAGTTGAAAAATGATCCATCTTACACTTGTAATGCGTTTGCCGATGGTGGTCACGTAGCAAAGGATTGTTATCGCAGTTTGATGCGATCTATTCTACTGGAATACTTTCGAAAGTACGAGCCGAATCATTTGTAAATTCAATTCCGCAAATGGGTACAGGTCCAGTAGTAGGAGTTTCTTCTATTACTGATTTGAGGGACCGAGGTTTTTTGGGAATTGTGGGTGTGGTTGCATCTTCGTTTGTCTGTACATACTTGACACTAACATTGAGTCCTGCAGGAGAATCTGCCCAAAAGAAGACCCCCTTTGTACTCCCCGCTGCCACTCGTCCATAATTCTTTCTCGAACTTCCCGGGACGGTTGGAGTTGCTGTATTGTAAAAGTTTGTAGAGCCTTGTTTGATTGATAAGCGATTGACTGTCGGTAATACTGGATTTGCAATGATTCTTAAGAGGGAAGGGCTGTTTGCCAAAAGGTAATTTCCAGAAGCAGAAGATAAATCGACTGTAGCGGGTGCGGCTCCATCGGCACTTACGTATTCAACAGAAGAAAGATTGTTTGTAAGTCCAAAACTTTGTGCCACAAGTAGGGAATACATTCGAAAGAATACCTCCGAATTTTGAGAGCCGAGTAGGGTAGAATTAAAATTCGCGGAGGATCGAAACAAACTGATTAAATTTCCCGTTGTATTTGCCCGAGTCCCCGCGCCTGAACCAATCACAGTAGCTTTAAAAAAGTTTTGTTTTTCCGCTTCTGTGGTTCCTGAACTATCATACAAGTAGCGCATAAATACATAAGCAAAAGAATATTGTTTTAATATATCGGAACTGCTATTATCCCAGTCTAGAAGTGATACTCCATTGATGCCATCCAAACAACGAGAATCGGTCACACCCGAATAACAATCCATACGGCTGTTTTGCGGTCCATACCCTGCAATGTCGCTGGCGACTTCGCTTGTGCCTTCATTGATCCAAATTTCATCGTTATGATTTGCAGCACGCATTCTTGGGAATCGAAGTAGGTGTTGGAATTCGTGAGCTGCGGTAGAAGCAAAGGCATTTGGATCGCGAGTGAGCGCTGCTATCAGTTCTTTTCCATCCATATACAAAACTTCTGCATAATTAGATCGCACGCGAGACAAAAAATTGTCGGGGAAAAAATTGATAGGATCGTAATATCCTGCCACGTAAGCACTGTTTGCTGTGGCTCCATCCCGGATGTCCATCACGAGAATTTTTACTTTTCCATCACCGTCAACATCACTCGGTGTACCAAATGTTGCAATGAGTTTGGGATAAGTAGTTGTATCAAAATCGCGAGCAAACTTTACTAAATCGTAGTTAACGGATAAGGACCTTTCTTTATACACTTCAACATTGGTTCCAGAACTGACTAAATCCACAGGTACACAGACACTACTTTGTGATACTAGATCCCTGGCCCAAAGATCGGGTCCATTCAAACAACTGCCACCGAGTAATGAGTACAATCCAAGGAGAAGGATAAGATCGTCATTTTTTTCTTTTGGGGAATTTAGCGGATTGCAATACGACGTGAATGATGTTATGAAGATGATAGGAATAAGGATCAGTCGTTTTAAATGCATAAATTCCTAATAGTGGGCTTTGTTGCCCTGATTATCTTTTGGACGAATCCAAACCACGCAAAGTCGTTAGAGGGTCTTTATTTTTCAGAGCAACTGCCAACAGAGAACGGGTATCTAATATTAGGGATAGAGATTTTTACGGAAAAGGGAAAGTCTTTTTATAACGCCCAAGAGCTCCGTTTCCAAAATTCCCGCGGTTGGGAAGAGGTATTGTTTGTCGGAAAAGTCACAAGAGAAGGTCAAGACCTCCTCCTCACTCCAGAAGCTTGTCAAATCCGTGCCACAGATACCTGGGGCAAAAAAATGGCACTTCTACGAAGGTTTGATTGTGATCATTTACAGTTTCGATTGGGAACTCGGGAATCGGGTTTGTTTGTAATCTCGGAATCCTTACTGGGAACTAGGAAAGAAGTTATTTTGCCTTACGTTTTAGATCCAGTCGCAGGGAATCCAGTCGCAGTACGGTTTGAGGCACCCCAGATGACTACAGAAGGCATTTGGGGCTTTCATTTGAATGGACTGGGTGGGAAGAACCCTGAATGGGCCTGGAATCCTTCTAAGCAGAAGTGGGAACCATTCCAAGGCTACCGAACCCAGGAAGGCCTACAATTCTACCGGTGGAAACGAACCTTTTCTAATTGACCCACGGCTTCGTTTCAGGGACTTTCCTTTTACATTGAAAAAGATCAGAATTGGGGTCATTGCGGCTGCCGGAAAAGGAACCCGAGCATATCCCCGAACCAGTTTCATTCCAAAACCTCTCTTCGTCATCGAAGGTAAGTCCATCCTCCACCGAAATGTGGAACTTATGGTAAAGACCTTTGGGATTGAAAAGGTCTACGTTTTGGTAGGTCATCTCAAAGAACAAATCATCGCAGAGATTGATCATATTCGTTTGGTTATCCCTAAAGTGGTGATTGAACCTGTGGATTGGACAGAGAAAGGGTTGGCTTCCGATGTGGCGAGCCTGGAAAAAACCATCCATGAACCTTTTTTAACCATCCTTGGTGATGAATTCTATTACCGAACCGATCATGATATTTTTTTAAAGGTTTTTAAAAAACATCCACAAATGGCAGCTTCCATTGGGATTGTAAAAACATCCTTACTGTCTAGAATTCGAAAAAACTATTCCGTTGTATTAGAGAATGATAAAATACTAAATTTAGTTGAAAAACCAGAGAACCCTCCCAATGAACTTTTAGGATTAGGGAGTTATTTTTTTACACCTGAGTATTTTGAGTTTTTTAAAAAAACACCCGTTTCTCCAAAATCAGGTGTAATTGAGATAACGGATGTTATTGATAAGATGGCAAAAGAGTCCAAAGGAGGGGTGTATGCAACTATGCTTAGTTGTGAATATTTCAACATTAACTCTATGCAGGATTATTATCATGCAGT
Source organism: Leptospira wolbachii serovar Codice str. CDC (assembly GCF_000332515.2). NCBI lineage: Bacteria > Pseudomonadati > Spirochaetota > Leptospiria > Leptospirales > Leptospiraceae > Leptospira > Leptospira wolbachii. The sequence goes on along the minus strand of NZ_AOGZ02000016.1, from coordinate 200,105 downwards.
TTATGAAGTAAGAAATGATTTATTCCATAAGTTTAAAACAAGTTTAGTAATCCCAACTAACAATAACGAAAGATCCATCACAGATGTGATTGTAGACTTTAAAGATAAATTTAACGAAATCATAGTCATCGATAATGAATCGACGGATGAAACTTTGGCCCTCAGTAAAAAAGAAAAGGTCAAAACTTACACTTTTCCTGGTGATGGGGATCCCACAAGATTGGGAGAACAAGTGAGAAGGGGAATTGAATACGCAACAGGTGATATCATTGTTGTGGTTTCTCCCGACGGATCTTTTAGGTCCAAAGACTTCCCTAAATTATTAGAATACATGAAAGATTCCGACATGGTGATTGGAACTCGCACCACAAGGCAGATGATCGAACAAGGATCGAACCTCAAACCACTTTACCGTTTAGTAAATTTACTGATGGGTAAATTGGTGGAGGTGTTTTGGTGGGGACAAGAACCGAGGTTTACCGATGTGGACTGCCAGTTTTTTTCTGTTTGGCGAGAGTCTTATGAACGAGTGAAACCACAGTTGGTTGTGGAAGATCGTAAGTTTATTGTAGAACTTATGATAGATATTGTTAGGTCTCATATGCGTTGTATAGAAATCCCCGTTTCCTATTTTAAACCAGTCGGACAAGTGGAATATCGGTTACGTGATATGATTTCAGATTCATTCCATATAATGAAATTGATTATTTCAAAAAAGTTTTACCTAGGAGAAGATCGCGATGGCGAATAAAGTATTGGTAACAGGCGGATGCGGATTTTTAGGATCCCATGTTTGTGAATTATTTCGTAAAGAAGGTTGGGATGTTGTTAGTTTTGACAACATGACCAAGTATGAATTAAAAAGAACTGGATACGGTTCGGATGCAACTCGTGATTATAACTGGAATTATCTGAAATCGATTGGTGTCACTATGGTGAAAGGTGACATTCGGAACTTAGAACATTTAATGGATCGTTCGGCTGATTGTGATTATATCATTCATACGGCAGCACAACCTGCGATGACTATTTCCTGGGAAGATCCTGAGTTAGATTTTTCAACGAATGTAATCGGGACTTTTAATGTGATGGAAGCAGCTCGTAAACACAAAATCCCTGTTGTGAATACTTCTTCGATTCATGTTTATGGGAACTCCATTAACGATAGTTTAACAGAAGGTAAAACTTCTTATGAAAGAAATCCTGTTGAAATTTCTGTAGAACAACCAACTATGGTGGGCCAAATTTCTCCTCTTCATGCCTCCAAAATGAGTGCGGAACACTATGTTCGCTCTTATACGGATATGTATGGTGTAAAAGCTGCAAGTTTCCGTTTTACGGGTATTTACGGTGAACGTCAGTTTGGTGGTGAGGACCATGGTTGGGTAGCAAACTTTGCGATTCGTTCTGTGTTCGGTCTACCTCTGCGTATTTTTGGAACTGGAAAACAAACAAGAGACATCTTACATGCAGAAGACGGTGCCAAATCTTATTTAGAATTTTTTAAGAATCCGATTCCAGGTGTTTACAACATTGGTGGTGCAAGCCCTCATAAAATCTCTCTTTTAGAATGTATTCATCTGATTGGCGAAATTCTTGGCAAAAAACAAGAAATTCTTTTTGAAGTAGAAAGACCGGGTGACATGCGTTATTTTATCTGCGATATCAAAGAAGCAAAAAAATTCGGATTCAATCCAAAAATCCTACCGAAAGAAGGTGTAACTCGACTTCTTAAGTGGATTGAAGCGAACAAAGACGTATTCAATATCGCCGGAAATTAGAATGTCAAATAAAACTCTGGTTATCATTCCGGCGTACAATGAAGCCGCAACCATTGAAGAAGTGGTTCGTGGTGCTATTGTGTATGCTGATGTTTCTGTAACGGACGATGCCAGTAAAGATGCCACACCGACAATATTGGCCAACCTACAGAAAGAATTTGGGAAACGACTTCATGTCATCCGGCACGAGAAAAATACTCATATCCCAAAGGGAATCCAAGATGGAATGAAGTATGCTGCGGACAAAGGATATGACTGGGTTATTACAATGGATGCCGGTTTGTCGCATGACGCAGGTTATCTAAAAGAGTTTCAAACTTTTCCCAATTGTGATTTGGTCATTGGTTCCAGAACCTCTACTGTGAATGTTCCGATCTATCGTAAGTTTATTTCCTGGCTCGCAGCCAAAGTCATGAACTATTGTTTATCAAAAGGGATTTTTAATCTTTTTGGGGCAAATTTACGAGACTGCACCAGTGGATACCGACGGTATTCGAAACCAATGTTTCAAAAAATTGCAGCGTATCCTTTGGAATCAGTTGCCTTTGATTTCCACATGGAAGCCCTTTCGATTGTTGCAAGAAACGATGGCACCATTAAAGAATTACCCATTCGTTATATTTTTTCTAATAGTAGCTTCAATCGGAAAGTGTTGAAACTGGCCATTCAATTTGCTAAAAAACTTTTGTTACGAAAATGGAAACTGATCCCACAATACCCGTAAACAAATCCCGTTTCAGCTTGAAATGGAAAGTATTCATCGTCACCTGTAGTTTATTAGGTGGTATTTTTTTATTAGATAGACTCCTATTTTTTGAACTTTATTTTATGTTTCCCAATGAAACGGAATGGGATTCCTCTCCTTGGTACAATTTCATCCATAAAACAAAGGAATTACAATCTTCAAAAGACAAACATAGAAGCATAATTGCGGGAAGTTCCGTTGCCTTGTATTCGGTTCTACCAGACGAACTCAATCAAAAAATAGATTCTAAAACAAAGTATTCTTTTTTTTCCCATGTGGCCATGGCTCCCACAGACCTTTATTATTATAAAGAAAATCTTTTGGATTCCCATCCGAACTTGGTTGTCTATATACATAACTTTGCTGATTTGCAATGGGAATACCAAGAACCTAATTTCGGAAAATTTCAATTCAATGAAGATAAATGGGTAAAAGAATTTGGCGAACGGTATCCTGCAAAAACGATTTATCCAAGGACATATTTAGAAGACCATTGGACCGAATTACCGAGAAAAACAATTTCCAAATTGGCCACAAAGTCTTTATTTTATGTTAGCCGGTTTAGAGTTTTCTTTTTGGATCCTATCGAGGTTTATATAGACAACCACTTCCGAAGTGGAAGAAAATATCATCTCTACCAAGGAGAAAAACCAAAAGAAGGAATTTGGTCAAAGGGATGGACAAAAGAAACGGCAACTATTGTTTGTTCTGAAAAAAAATCAAAAGAATCTATCTTTTTCCAGAAACCAAAGACAAAAATAAGGTTTCGTTTTTTTACAGATACAAACTCTTTTCCCAATCAAAAACCAATTCAAGAAATTGAAAGAACCTTTGAACATTCTGGTTGGAATGATTTGGAATGGAGTTCTTTGGTTCAAAATTCAATGGATTGGTCGGTGGTCCAAATCCAAGTATTGTCCGAGTTATCTTCGGCAAAAGAAGTGAATCTGATTCGTTATGGTAAGGATGAGCCTGTTGGCGTTCGGTTGTCTCACTTTTTCTGTAAAACTTCAACGTTGGGAAACAGATCGTACTCTCGCGGTAGTTATTGGGATGACACTCGTTTGGTGACGATGACTGTCCCAGAATTTCAAGCTGACTACTTTGAACGTATGATTCGAGATGCAGGAACAAGAAATGAACTTTGGAGATTGCATTTTGTGCGGGAAGCTAAAAAAAATGTGAATTCTATCACTTTCGAACCTTGGTTAGAATTCAACCGTATCCTTACTGTCTCTGATTATTTTTACCAACATCAAATCCCTTTTGTATTAGTTTTAAGTCCTGAAAATCCTATTGAATTCGATTTTTATAAAAAATCAAAATGGAGAAAGGATTGGATTTCGCACTTAAAATCTCACTTGGAGACACGAGGCCAAACCTTTATTGATCATACGGAAGCCGTAAGCGATGTACGATACTTTTTTGATCCGCATCATCTAACTTACGAAGGTGCTCATTATTATAACTCTATTTTCTCTGCTTCTTTAGAAACGATAATTTCAAAATCAAATCCGTAATCTGGAGTTACACTGATGGTACAAAAACGTTTATTACCAATTTTTTTATTCTTTAATTCAAAACAGTGGCTTACCGTTTTATCTTTTTTTCTGATCTGGGGTGTTTCCACTTTAGGGTACTGGAAAAAATATGAATGGAATCCCACTTCTATGGTAAATTTTGGTTATGAATTCGCAATGCAAAATCAGGCGGAAACACCAGAAAAGGCAGTTCTATTTAAGGGAGAGGCGGGGGATTTGGGTGCAGGTTATGACGGCCAAATTTTTTATTACTTTTCGAGACCCCTTTCTGAATTCAATCTCAATTGGCCAAAAGGATTCGACGAGTCTTATCGGGCACCAAGGATCGGCTATCCGCTGTTAATTGCTTTATTTGGGTTGTTTGGAAAAACAGCTGCCATTTTTGGAATGTATTTTTGGAATATATCTCTAATACTTCTTTCCTACTTCTATTTGCGTAAGTTATTGAATGAAGAAACAAAACCATACGCCATTTTATACTTATTAAGCCCTTTTGCATTGGGAAGTTATTATGTACTTGTAAGTGATACCGTAATGGTTTCGATTCTTATCATCGCCTATTATTACTATGTAAATAAGAACTATCTTCCTTTTATAATCCTTTCCAGTTTGGCAATCCTAACTAAAGAGCCTGCTTTGTTTCTGTTATTTCCTTTGGGTCTTGCCGCGGTTTTTCGGAAAGATTGGAAACGAATTATAATCGTTGGATCGGTCCTAATTATTCCTGTTTGTTGGCATTTGTATTTGGCCTATCGTTTCCCTAATTGGAGACCGGGCCGACTAACAGACTTTATTTTACCATTTGAGGGGCTCATTTCATATATGGAATCCATTTGGAGGTTACTCGGTAGTGGTACGAATTGGAAAGACTTGGCTCGTTTATTCTCAAGGTTCCCGCTTGTCATTTTATTTTTCCTTGGATTATTTTTACCTTTCACTGGCAAAATAAGTAAGGGTTGGGAGTTTCGAATCTCTTTTTTTCTGATTATGTTTATGGTAGGAACTGCGGGGTATTACCATTTTTGGTCTGTTTATGAAAATGTATCCCGAATGTTTACTCTATCCATCCCAGTTTTATTGTTATTACTAAACGAAGACAAAAACATTCGGAAACAGGAGTATATTTTATTCACTCTCTTTATTCTCTTACTTTTTCTTGTAAAGGTTCTACTCATTTCTAAACAATTGAGTTACCAAGTAGGATTTATTGGATTCTAAAAATTAGAATCCTTTTGAATTTGAAAACTTTGTTTTGCTTCTGTATTTATTTTTTGGATTTCTTCTTTTTTAAAAATCACTTCGAATCCATCCGTCATCACAAAACGGATGTATGCTGAATCAGACTCTTTGACCAAACTCTGTAATTGGTCCAAAGATTGAATTTGTGTTCCATTCATTGTTTTTAAAATCAATTGGTGGGCCGTATGATAGGCTTTATTCCCTGAGAGGGGTAAAACTTGTGATAAAAAAACAATTTTACCCTCGTTAGAATTTCGTTTGATACGATAGAAATCATTCAGATAAAGAAGTTCTTTGCTTACGCGGTTCCTCCACTGATTCCCATGTTCTGTTAAATATTGTTCAGATAGTTCTTGGAAAATGATGCCAGCTAACATTAAATATTTGGGAGTTTGAAATCTGGAATTTCCATAAGGAATGCGAATGGCAGACTCCGGCAACGGTTTTAAATCTAATTCAAGAGTCGCAGGCTTTTTATTGCGAAATACTTTCAGTTTGATTTTTTTCCCGAAGTGAGAATCTGCATCATTGGTATTATGAAATAAATAAGATACATTCAGTTTACCAAATTTGGGGTGATCGAAATATCCTTTTGGATCTATTTTGAAATTGGAAACTTCGAGTAGGACGTCCTCTAATTGTAAAACTCCATCAGCAGAAGAACCCGGATAAATCTCAGCCACGAGCACTCCCAAATCATCTTTTCTGAGTCCATAGTGGTTTCTTGTGGCACTGTCTATCAGTGGTTTGAAACGGAATCCTTTAAATGGGAAATTTTTTCCGTCTATAAAGTGTTTGATGGAAAAAGAAGGAATGACTCTGCCAGAATTGTTTTCTTTGAATTGGTATAAAATGCCTTGGGGAATTCTTGCCGTGGCATCTACAATCAATTCACCCACACCGTCCAATTTTTCTTCGGATTGAATTTCAATATAGGGAAGTTCCATATAACCGCTTGAGTAGGAATCCATATCCAAACGAATCATTCTGATTTTTTTTTCTTCCAAAGTTCTTTGGTCTTTGCTTTCCATAACAAGACCAGTTCCCGGTAGAAAAACTTCGTTAGGAAAAGAGACGGCTTTTAAATCTTTAGAAGCATTGGGGTCATTGAATTTTAAGATAGCGAGTCCTAAGTCTGGATCTAATCGTTCTAATTCTGCTGTGTATACTTTGAGAGCATCTGGTTTTTTGATTTCAATACTTGTATAAAAATACACTGCCTGTGCAGGGATCAGAATTCTATTATCTCCAATATAAATTCCAGTTGATTGGCGAATCTCAGGTGTTTTGAATCTCCAAGGTTGGATAAAGTGTGGGTACTGAACGGTTACCTTTACTTGGAGAATAGAGGCATCCGTCATTGCAACGGGAATGGATTTTCCAAATAGAGATCCTGTTAGAAAGAAAAGAAGAACGAAGGTGAATCTATTTTTTTGATTCAAAGACAACATAGTATTAGTTTCCTGTTAGATGGTAGGTTTTTTTGATTTCAAGGTCAGCACGTTCAGCTTCTTCTCGGTCCAAAATCATAGGCAATTGGATTCCATAAAACTGGATTTGTATGGTCTTTTCTTTGGATGACTGTAAAATTTCTTTTAAGTGGCTTAAATTTTTTACCTTAGTTCCATTTAAAGATTCTACCACCATATTCAAATAAAAATCAGAATTGGAATTGATAGGGTGAGGTAACTTACGATACAAAACTACATCTTCCGAATTGGCATCGGAAAGAGTGGTGGCATCATAAAACCTGTAAACAAGTAGACTTCCACCTTGTGTCTGCCCATTTTTACTCCAGGCTTCCAGTAGGTCTCGATTCACGGTTTGAAATACCAGACCACCAAACACAGTATAGTCGTAATTGATTCCATATCTTGCTCTTTGGTTTTCCATTTGTGGCATTTTTTTTGCCGGAAATTTTACGTTTATTTTTTTCTTTTCACGAATGAGATCAAACCGGATCTCTTCGCCAGCAAATTTATTGTCCACAACTTCCAGAAAATCTATGGAATTGGATTCGAGTAGATTCCCATTCCTACCAATTTTACGTCCGTCAATTGCCGTTAAGTAATCCCCTGGTTTTAAATAACCATCAGCAGAACCTGCTTTTAGTACCTTTGTGACAAAGACACCTTCTTCTTGGTTGGGAACCCCATAAAACTGTCTGTGGGATTCAGAAAAAGAGGGTTGTGTTTGAATGCCTAATTCAACGTAACCTTGATAGATTCCATCTTCAATATCCTTTAGAAAATGTTGAATCACCGCTGTGGGAATGATATAACCAATATTTTCTCCTTTTGTGGATGCTTGGAAAGCAACACCAACGACCTTCCCATTTTGAAGGGCAGGTCCGCCGGAGTTCCCTGGATTGATCGCGGCATCGACTTGAACTACTAAATGGCTATCAATTTGTGAATGCGCATAAGTCGATTGCTCGATTCGGGAGACAATCCCTCGGCTAACAGAGATTTTACTACCTCCAATGGGATATCCAACAATATCGACTGGGCTTGCAAGTTCTGGTAAACTTCCTAGTTCTAAATAATTACTGTCTGTATAAAACTCTGGATCTGAAACTTCTAAAAGCGCCAAATCACAATCATGTGCAATAAACAAAACTTTCAATTCATACCATTCAGTTTGGTTGTTCCTTTGGGCTTCCATAAACTTGGCGTTGGACACAACATGGGCATTGGTGAGGATACGGTTTTTTGAGATCAAAAATCCCGAACCAGTGGAGGCGGAAATTCCAGAAGAGATCCAGGGAGAGAAGGGGTCCTTGGCTTGCGAAAACACTCGGATTTGGACTACAGATTTCTTAATTTCGTCAATGGATTGTCTGTATTCTTGGGGGTGAAGAGGACTTAGGAATAAACTAGTAAAAAATAAAATAGTACTCGCAATGAGAGATGGAGAGGAGAGAATTTTTTTTTGTTTTTGCATGAGTTTGTTTGAATCCATCATATTCGGAGTTACCGCCTTTTTTTCATTGATTGCCGGCATTGTTTCATTTAGAAAGAATCCGCGGACAAGAATGAAAACAAGTTTTTCTGTCCTTGCGGCTTTTTTCTGTATCGGAGATTTGACAATACTTTCCAACAGTTTGTTCTTAGAAAATAAAATCCTAAACCAACCCCATACCATAGCTACCTATTTAGTCTTTTTATCTTTTATTCTATTATACTTTGGGTTACAATTTCCAACCTTCTTTCGAAATTTCCCGAGGCTCGTTGTCATCTGTTCCTTTGTTTTGGGGATGGGGATTATGTTGTTATTTGTGGATTTGGGGTTACTGAACGAAATTTATCCAAATACGAGTTTAATCCTATTGAAATATTACTATAACACTTATTACGTGTTAGCATTCTTGGCTTTTGTATACCTCATCATAGCAAAACTTAGATATAACTTTCCTGCCATTCAAAAATTTATGGAATATATTTATTTTGCTACCTTTCTTACTTGTGTATTTTTTGGATCTCTTTGTTTTTTCCCTAATGTTATACCCTTAACAACCAAATATTTTCTACACTTTTTTCTCTTTGTGAATCTGTTGTTTCTCTCTTGTTTTATTGTTTTTTTATTTCATTATTCCTTCACGGAAAATTATTTAACTCATCCATTTTCATTTATCTTTGAAAGGTCTACAAAGATTTTTGAAGACCAAATCCTTGCTACAAGATCCCATTCGCGCCTCATCAAAGAAAAACTTTGGAGCCTATATGATTCAAGAAACTGGCGTAAAATTATGGATAGTTTTTGGTTTCAGATTTTAGTCGACGAAACCTTAGATAATGCCTTGGAACATGGTGGCAAACGAGAAGATGACATCATCACCGTACATGTGTTTGAATCACGTAAATACATAGATGTTTATGTGATTGATAGTGGAAAAGGTTTTAATCCGAGACTCGTTCCAAGCCCTATTGAATCGGATAGGAAATTAGTTACGGGGGGCCGTGGGATCCATATTTTGAAAAAACTATTTGTGGTTCGGTGGAATTTTCTCGGTAACGAGGTGAGTATCCGAGTGGATAAAACAAAGAGTAATGACTGGAAATCCGTAACCTAACCAAAACCCTTTGTTTTTAGTAAAAACTATACTTTTATTTCAGTGTCCTTCAAATTCGCAAATAGAGAATACATCGATTCCATAAGTATCTTTGATTCTTTTTGCTCCACCTAAATCTGGTAAGTTGATGATTGTGGAACATTCATGAACTACACCTTTTAGACTTTGTACCAGTTTGATTGATGCTTCGAGAGTTCCCCCTGTGGCAATCAAATCGTCCATAATCAAAACTCTTTCACCAGGACTGATAGCATCTGTATGGATTTCTACATGATCCACTCCGTATTCCAATGCATAGGATTCAGAAATAGTTTCCCCAGGTAGTTTCCCTTTTTTGCGGATGGGAACAAATCCTACACCCAACTGAAAAGCAAGAGCCGCACCGGGAATGAATCCTCTGGCATCAATGGCGGCAATTTTATTTAATTTAGCATTTTGGTATCGTTCTACAAACATTCCAATTGTCAGTTGGAAGCCTTCCGGATCGATGAGAAGGGAGGTAATATCGCGAAAGAGAATCCCTGGTTTCGGGTAATCGGGAATGGTACGAATCTTAGATTTAACAATGGACATATTAGGATGAAACCAAAGAAGACTAGGCCTTTGCAATAAAAAAAGGCCGGCAAAGTCGCCGACCTTTTCTTCACAAACCTATAGTGTAGGAAATTCTATCTCATTTGTTTGAGAGCGAGAATCCTTTCTTCTAAGGCAGGGTGAGTGGCAAATAGGGAAAGAAATCCCCCTTTGTTGGAAGATATCTTCAAGGAAGCTAAGGCCTCTCCTCTAGGATCTTCTGGCATCTCCACCATCTGGCGTAGTGATTCCAATGCAGAAATCATGGACTCTCTACCCGCAAGTTTGGCACCACCGGCATCTGCGCGGAACTCACGTTTGCGTGAGAAGTAAGCCACTGCCATAGAACCAAGAATTGAGAATGCAATGTCTAGAGCAATAGTGACAACAATTCTTACGATATGTGCCATTTCTTCTTTTACTGCATTCGAAGCGATGTAGGCAATGATACGAGAAAAGAACATGGCAAACGAGTTCACAACACCTTGGATGAGAGTGAGTGTAACCATATCTCCGTTGGCAACGTGTGACAATTCGTGAGCAAGTACGCCTTCCAACTCTTGTGCATTCATACGGTTGAGGAGTCCCGTAGATACAGCAACAAGTGCGCTGGATTTACTTGGTCCCGTTGCAAATGCATTCACTTCGGGAGATTCGTAAATCCCCACTTCTGGCATAGGAAGGTGGGCTCTTTGCGCTAGTGATTGCACACGGCGATAGACGTCCATCTCTGGAGCAGAAGCTTGTTTCGGATCGATGACTTTGACACCCATCGTCCACTTCGCCATCATCTTAGAAAGTAATAGGGAAATGAAAGACCCCGCCATACCCCACATTAAACAGAATACAATGAGTTGCGTTAAATCCAAACCATAGGCACGGATACTAAATCCCATCGAACCAAGCAATGTGGTCACAATAGAGATGGTAGTCATAATCAAAATATTGGTTAACAGGAAAAAACCGATTCGTTTGATCCAAGTCATAGGAAATTATTCTCCTTAAGGTTCTTAGTGGAACCTATTCATTAGACTAGAACTTTACTTGTTAGAGCGAAGATTACAAGCAAAATTAATGCCCCAATTTGTCGGGATTTTCTTTTGAACTATTGAGAAACTGTATCAATAGAAATAAGGCCGCAAGGGAAAAATAAGCAATGGGAAAGTCCAGGTTTGCAAGTTCTGTGAACCGATTGAGTATTGCATTTCCTTGCAATTCGTAAGCATGGATCCAACCAATCATAGAAAGTACCGCTGCAATGAATGCCCAAAGGGCAGCCTTATTCCATTCTCTTTCTAAAATAAAAACCACCATCGCCGACCAAACCATCGAGGTGATAAGAAATCCTTGGGACAAGGCAAGAACACCACTTAACGCATAAGGAAGAAAACTTAAATGAGGGGGAATGTCTGATAAGGAAAAGTGGACTATCTGTTTTACACCTAACTCTTGCAAAGTGGTTTGTAATTTTCCATCTAAGAAAATAAAAACATTTTGAATGATAAGGACTGCCCAACCAGCAAAGGCTGGCAAAAGGCCCACAACAACCGCAGGGGAATGGTGTTTTGGGATGGCTTGGAAAGCTTGGCTTGTGATTACAATCCCAATCCAAAGTACAATTGCCATTCCCGCTTCCACAGGAATCAATGCCTGGATCAGGCCCATGAGTCCAAATAAACTCACGAGAGTCATAAAAATCCCAGAAAGGACCGAATAACTATGTTTAGCTCCTAGTGCTTTCCATCCTGGATGTCCAATGTAGATAGTAGTCGGAAATGGAGAACCAAAAGCAGTACCTGCAAGAGTGCCAAGGCCATTGACAAGTAAGGAGGTCTTAGTATCAAAACTATCGCCCGATGCTTCTGCCGATTCAATGTTTTGGAGAGAACCAATCACATTAAAAATTCCCATCGGAAGGATTACAGAAAAGTAGGCTTTGATATTGGCGTAGGTTAAAGTATCAAGGAGGGGACTTATGGAAAGTTTCGGAAAATAAATCCCCAATGTTTGTAATCCACCTTCAATGGCTCCTGGTTTGTAAATGGGATCTCCCCAAAAGGACGATAAGTAGGATAATAATATCCCAAGGGTAACAGAAAGTAATCCACCAGGAATTCCGAAGGGGAAACGAACCTTTCCAAAGTATTGCAATAGAATGACACCTAGTGGAATAAAAGCGATGATTGGTCTTTCAAAGGTACGAAGTAAAAAATCCATAGAAATAAAGGTGATGGCAATTCCTGCTAAAGCAGAAAGTAAAGCGGCTCTAGGTGTGTATTTGCGGATTTTTGCGGCGACAAAAGAGCCGATCACTTCAATACATCCGGAAACAAAAGATACTAGGAGTCCCGCTTTCCATGCTGCTACATAGTCACCTGTGGCTTGGTAGGTGGGAAACATAACAAAAAATACAAAGGCAAAAAGAGAAACCGTATTGATCCCATAAGGAATGGCTGTAACATCTGTTCGATGAGTTTTTTGTCCTAGTTTCCAAGCCTGCCATGCATAAAATACATTTCCTACGAGTAAGGATACAGCTGCCCCTGGTAAAACAACGGAAGTAACGAAGATGAGGGGGAAACCGCAGACCCCTATACAAAGAGCAGAAAGAACTAAAAGTTGGATGAGGTTGTCTACCATGAGACCAAAAAAACCGTCGAGATCTCCTCGAGTGATGGTAAAAAAATTCATTCGTTTCGTTTCCCTCCAAAATCAACTCGAATCACGTTTCCATCTCCTGTTATTTCCGGTTTAGTCACCTTCGGTTTGGAACTCACTTCTTCTGCATTGGGAGCCACTTCTACTTGGAGAAATCGCAATTGAGTCGCCGAGTTTTGAAACTTATCGTAAATACGGAATACTGCATCCCAAGGAATCATAGTCGGTTCCCATGCGGAACCAAACTGAAGTTCAGCAAATAAATAATCAGGTTTACTATCCAATACTTTTACTGCTTTGTCACCAAACACAAGTACAATGCCAGATTCTTTTTCTGCATTGAGTAACCCTCGTTTTCCAATTTCTAGTTTTGGATGTGGCATAACATGGATATAGAATACACCAAATCGTTCCCAATAAAGATTGAATAAATCTCTTTTAAACTCACGTAATGTTGTGATTTCTTCCTGCGTGAGTTTTTCGCTCATAAATTCCTTTTACCATGTGATGTTTCCCACTCGATGTACTCGTCGTGTATTTTATACTCGGGGATAATGTCTTTAAAAGCCCCGAAGATTTCTCTATTTTTATTGGCCTTGGCAAGAGAGAACAATCTGTTTAGTTTGTTCTGGAAGAGAAGTAGGTTGTAGTTTTCTAACGGAGCAGCAATCCTAATTTTTGGATGGTGTGTTTTTTTAATCCCTTCCTGGTTTAAAAGAAGTTCTTCATATAGTTTTTCTCCCGGTCTGAGACCTGAAAACTCAATGGCTATGTCTTTGTGGGGAGTATAACCTGACAAACGAATCATCTCTTCTGCTAAAGATAAAATTTTTACTGGCTCACCCATATCCAAAAGGAAAATTTCTCCATGTTCACCCATGCTTCCAGCCTGTAACACTAGTTGTGTGGCCTCTGGGATGGTCATAAAATACCGAATGACATCTGGATGGGTCACAGTGACGGGTCCACCACGTTTAATTTGTTCTCTAAAACGAGGGATTACACTTCCATTAGAACCAAGTACGTTCCCAAACCGAACCGTAATGAATTTAGTTCTAGAATTTTGAGAAATATGTTGGAGATAAATTTCTGCTGCACGTTTTGAAGCCCCCATGACATTTACGGGATTCACAGCTTTGTCTGTAGAAATGAGAACAAATCGATCTACTCCGATGAGACGACAAACGTCTGCTACATTTTTTGTACCCATTACGTTATTTAAAACTGCTTCCGATGGGTTGATTTCCATCATTGGTACGTGTTTATATGCCGCGGAATGGAATACAACAGAAGGGCGATGTTCTTCAAAAACAGCAGAAATACGAGATAGGTTTTTTACATCTGCCACTACTGGCCGAACATCAATATTTAAATCGGCAAAACTTTTTCTAAGCTCATAATCGATTTCGTATAACGGAGTTTCGGCGGCATCTAAGATAACCAGTACACTTGGTTTGAAAAGTGCCACTTGCCTGCAAATTTCCGATCCAATAGAACCACCAGCTCCAGTAACGAGAATCACTCGTTTCTCTAAGTAAGACCGAATGGATTCAATTTCTAGGTCAACCGTTGGTCTACCTAAAAGGTCTTCTACTTGTACTTCGCGAAGTTGTGTGATATTTGGTTTTGCTGATAAATATTCACCAAACGTCGGTAAAATTTTAAAATCAACGCCGGCACCTTCACATTCTTTTTTAAGTTTACTCACCACACGTCCGTCAGGTTGGGGAACGGTCATAATGACCTTTTTGACACCATACTGCACTAAAATTTTTCCGATTTCATCTGTGGATCCGAGAATGGGAACCCCTTGGATGTATCCTCCTTTTTTAGAAAGGTTGTCATCCAAAAATCCAATGGGTTGGTAGTCTAAGTCAACATTTCGCCTGATCTCTGTTAAGAAGGAACTTCCGAGTTTACCCGCACCCACAAGAATGATAGGAGTTCCTCTTTTGGATTTTTCAGAACTAAAAATTTGTTCTCTTAGCATTCTCCAACTCAAACTTCGTAAACATAAGAATCCGAGTAAGATGAGTGTATCGAGGATGGGTACCATCCGAGAGAGTTGGTAGAAGCGGTTATAAAAAAGAAGTGCAAGAGTGGAAACTAGAGAGGAGAGAACTGTCGCTTTGATGATAGCTAATAGATCATGTAAAGAAGCATAAGACCAAAGAGATCTGTAAATCCCAGAAAATAAAAAAACTAAACTCCGAGAAACCACAACGATCGTGGCGCAAACCCAAAAGTCTGGATAACTTTCTAAAAATCGTATATTTTCAAAACGCACAAGGTGTGCGAGAAAATACGACAAGAACATAAAGAGTATGTCTACAGGAAAAACCCAGTATCGTCTCGGAATCGATTTCATATCTGATAAATAAAGGTATTTGGAACAAAATTCCTTGTAAATACAGAATCTCTTCCGAAGAATAGAAAAGAGGAAAAACCTGTTTGAAATCACTTCTTTTCCGCTTAGCGGGAACATTTTCTGCGGAAATTGGCTCCGAACTCTATCTAAAACTGAAGGAGGAAACTCGTTCTCCCTCTCTTTTTTGCCTTGATTTTTCGGAAGTCGAAGAAGTCACCGAAGTCGGCTGGGAGTTTATCAGAAAGATTTCTGAACGTTGTCAAGAAACAGGCTCAAAAGTGGCTGGATTTGGACTAAAAAATTCCGTAGCCGAGGAAAATTCCCAACTTCTCTCTTTGTATCCGGCGGAATCGGATTGTATTCATTTTTTAGAATCGCAAATCGTAAGCGAAACTCCTGCAAACGAACTCACTCCTAAATCAGAAGAAAAAACTGTCCACTGCCCCGAATGCCAAACCCTCCTTCGCTGGAAACTTGCGGGGGATTACCTTTGTCCTAATTGTAAAATCAAATTTTTTGTGAATAAAAAGGGATGGGTCTCCACTTACGAACGTTTGGTGTGACTTAGATGTTTGGTAGGAATGGCTTCCCATGGTTTGTCTGGCCAGAGGTGCCTTGGATACCTACCTTTTAATTCTTTTTTTACCTCATGGTATCCATGGTTCCAAAAACTTTCTAAATCTTTTGTAATTTGTACGGGCCTTCGCGCAGGAGAAAGTAGGTGGATGAGAATGCTCACCTTCCCATTGGCCAATTTTGGCAAAGATTTTAGACCAAATAACTCCTGTAATTTGACATGTAACTCTGGTTCTATGTTATCATAATTTAAATGAATCCGAGAACCGGAAGGAACTTGGAGAGATACGGGAGCCCAGGAATCAATTAGATTCATTTTCTCATATCCTACATAAGCTTTGAATGCCTCGAAAAAGGGGAGTTTGTCTAAGGATAGTTTTCCAGAATCCAGATTGATAAAAGGAAATAACCATTCTTTGGAAATTTGTTTTAAATGATTCAGATCTGTATTTGTATCTAATACTCCATGACGTTCTAAAAACCTCACTCGGTTATAAAAACTCTTTAGATCTGAATCCTTTTTCCATTCTTCTTCCCAAAGAGATTTGGCTAAGTATTCTTCGAGCGCCAAACTGAGTATAGTCGGGTTGGGTGATTTTGTTTCTTTGGAATCTAAAACCAAATCTCCTAAACTCATTTCTTCTTTGACAGCAAGAAAGGATTCCCCGCGTTGGTTGGTTCTTTTTTCGGAAACAACTTTTTTCATAATAATCTGGGGAAAGGATTTCTTGATTTGATTTTCATCTATAGGAAGATAATGGGTGATATAAAGATCTTGGCCAAAGGAAAAGGTATCGAGAACTAAGATAAATTCTGGAATTTGAATAGAGGTTGTATTTAGAATTCCTAATTTCCCATTCGAAAGTTTGAAATTTTTTTCATTTAGAACTTTTGCTTTTGCAATCCGATCGGGAAATCCAGAGGCAAGATAAAAGAGTCGGTCTTTTTCTGGTTGTACAATCGAAAAATCCGTTTTTTCCCTGTAAATACGTAAAATTTGATCATATACAGCACGTAACTCATAAGAAAATTGAGAGGAAAAAATTTCTTCAGGAAAGGTTTTTGCCTCGGTTCCAGTGTTTTCTTTCCCCACTAACGAAATAATGTCGGCGATAAGATTTTCTTTATCTTTCGGAAGGATAGCCAAGATTTTTCCCAATCGGATGGGGAGGGGATACCTTAGAGATTCTTTCCCGAGATTGGTAAGATTGGTTTTGTCATCCAAACATCCGAGTAGTTGTAAACGTTGGATACTTTTAATCACCGATCCTTTGTTTGGTGGGTCTAAAAATGGTAACTGATAAATTTCTTCTCCCCAAGACTTAACTTCCAAAACCAATCGATCAATGTCCCCTTCGAGAATTTCAGGTTTTGTTCGGTCTAAAAATGTTTTTTCTTCCTCCTTGGACCAAAGTCGGTACACCAAACCTTTTCCTTCCCTTGCTGCACGCCCGGCACGTTGTTTGGCACTACTCAAACTGATTCGTGTTTTTATTAAATGAGAAACTCCGGAATCAGCATCGAAGAGAGCTTGTTTTTGATAACCTGAATCAAAAACAACGCGGACTCCAGGGATGGTGACAGAAGATTCTGCAATGTTAGTCGAAAGAATGATCTTTTTTTTACCTTGTGCAGAAGGTAAAAAAATTCGTTCTTGGTCTGCCAAATCCATATCCCCAAATAAACCCATAACCACTGCGTTCGATTTGATTTGCGGAATGGATTCCAATCCATTTTGTAAATCGCGGATTTCTTTTTTCCCAGATAAAAAAACAAGAATATCACCTTCTGTCTGTTCTACGGCTTTTGGGACAAGGTCGAATAATCTTTGGTTTAATTTTTTATTGGAATCTCCCATGTGGAAAATTTCCAAGGGATGTGTTTCTGCACTGACTCGGATCGGTTTCGAATGAATTCCTATGGATTCAAAATTTTGTCCATCTAAGGTTGCGGACATAATGAGTAACTTCAAATCACTGCGAAAAACTTCTTGGGTTCTGCGTGCTAAAGCAAAACATAAATCAGAATCCATTCGTCTTTCGTGAAATTCATCAAAGACAATGAGGCCATACTCTTTTAGCTCAGGATCTGCGAGCAAAATTTTTGTTAAAATTCCATCGGTGACAAATTCAATTTGAGTTTCTCTGCCTACTTTCGTGTCGAACCGGACTCGGTATCCTACGGTTTCTCCGACCTCTTCTTTTAGAGTTTGGCTGATTCGTTTGGCAGCGTTTTTAGCCGCAATTCGTCTGGGTTCTAAAATACAGATTTTTTTACCGAAAGAAAGGCCTTGTTTTAAGAGTTCTGTCGGGAGAGCCGTAGTTTTTCCAGTTCCAGGGGGTGCATCCAAAATAGTAACTGGATTGGTCTTGATAGAATCAACTATGGATTGTAAGGCGGTGAGTACGGGGAATGGATCCAAAGGAGGTGACACTTTTATTCTAATGAAGAGGATAGGAGTTTTATGTAAAAAATCAAACAATTTGTATTTTATTTTTTAGAAATCGCAAGAATCGGGTTTTCAGTATCCAGAGAATCCTGTAGGATTCCTTTGTGGATGCAAATCACAAACACTACGAAATCATAAAAGACTCGATCGAATATGTATTGGAACACTTTGAAGACCAACCCAATTTGGATCAGTTGGCCGAACGGGTTTCTCTCAGTCCTTTCCATTTCCAAAAAGTTTTTCGAACTTGGGCAGGTGTTTCCCCCAAGGAGTTTTTACAGTTTGTCACCGTCACTCACGCCAAACGATTGTTAAAAGAATCCACTCTTTTGGATACAACTTACACTTTAGGGTTATCCGGGACAGGACGATTGCATGACCTCTTTGTTAAATTAGAAGCGATGACGCCGGGAGAATACAAACGGGGAGGAGAAGGGCTAGTCCTACAATACGAAGTATTTCCCTCTCCTTTCGGAAACATCTTACTTGTATCTTCAGAACGTGGAATCCAATCCTTACAGTTTGTAGATTCTTTGGAGAAGGGAATCCGAGAAATCAAAAATGAATTTCCTAATGCATTGTGGAAGGAAGGAGATTCGTTAGAACATAAGAAGTTAAGAGATTACTTTCAAAAATTTGTGATTCCCGAAACACCAATTCCCTTGTATGTTTATGGATCGGAATTCCAAATGAAAGTATGGAAATCTTTATT
This sequence comes from Leptospira wolbachii serovar Codice str. CDC, assembly GCF_000332515.2. Lineage (NCBI taxonomy): Bacteria > Pseudomonadati > Spirochaetota > Leptospiria > Leptospirales > Leptospiraceae > Leptospira > Leptospira wolbachii. Next base: position 181,391 of record NZ_AOGZ02000016.1, on the reverse strand, counting down.
AAAAATCCCACTGGGGAAACTTTGCACTTATGGGGACATTGCTAATTCCATTGGGCAAACATCAGCACAAAGAGCTGTGGGAACTGCCATAGGAAAAAATCCAATTGCTTATCTCATTCCTTGCCATCGTGTGATCCAAACCTCAGGTTTGTTTGGTGGGTATCGGTGGGATCCAGATCGGAAACGAATGATCATTGCTTGGGAACAGTCTAAACTTGTCTCACCAAACAATGATTCATCGATGTTAGTCGATTAGGATTTTCTGGTTTAAGTTAAACCAAATGCCTTGTATGAGACACTAAAAAGAAACCTACGAGTAAAAAACTTTGTGCGATTAGGTAAGTGACCCAAGGAACTTGGAATTCCCATTTGGGGTGTCTTGTTCCATTGATCGTAGTTTCTCCCATCACCGCATCAGAAAGCAGAAAAAAACCGGCTCCGATGGCTAAATAGAGCCAAACTCCACCAAATGTGAGATAGGCGTTAAAACATAAAGAAACGAAAAAACAGAGAATGAGCCCATAAACAAAGGCCGAGGCCATTACCCATTTGGACCTTTCTGGATTATACACCCGGAAAAAAAAGATTAGGGCAGGGAGAATTAACAAAGCCCCAGTGATTGCATAAGGTAAAACGCCTGTATACAACTCGTTCCAACTAGTTAATTTCCAAAATGATAACAAAAAGAAAACTTGTGCGATGGCAAAACTAAAAATTCCGCCAAGGACAGGGTCTTTCATTTGTTTTTTGGCAATAGGGAATTGCAAATTAAACCAATCTCCCAAAAAGGAAAATCCAATGGCATACAAAGGATAAGAGAATCTTGCATGACCCAATTGGAATAATAACCAAGCAAAAAGCAGAATTTGAAAGGAAAATCCGAGATAAATCCCACGCGAATGTTCGAGTCGCTTCAGGGGACTTGGTTCTTCTTGGAGTGTAAACCAATGGATAAAAAAAGCCGAAACAATGGCCACAGGAATGGTTGTGAGAATTAAGTAGTACACCATAACTGATCTTAACATGGTTCAAAAGTAAATGCAATCAGGAAGTTTCACAAAAGGAATCCTTGGCGTTTTACTTCTATTTTTTCTTTTTTTCCCACACTGTATGATTTTTCGGACTGACGAAAGGAAAGAACCCAGTACATCTCCTACTTCTTTCACTGATAAAGAGAGTTATTTAGTTTTACGATTGGTTAGAGGGAAAGACAAAACGATAGGAGTCATCGAGGAAGTTCCAGTGGCTCTTATTTTTGAAGTCCAGTCAGATGGCACAAAACAATCGTTACGTATTTATCCTCTTCCTCTCGCTCAGTCGGCAGAACCTTTCTTTTTGCCTCTAAAATCTAAGACTAAATTCCAAGACGAATTGCTATTAGTGGGATGTTTGTATTTTTTCCCCATTCCCAATTTTTTTAGAGGGAATCTAAAATTAGAGATCCAACATACAAAACTGATATCAAACCGTGAGTTTGTTTTTCAAAAAATAGTTCCTTATGATTGGCAAGGAAACCTCACCAAATACTGGGAATACGACCTTGATCATAGCGAGATTCTGGACAAAACCATTCCCTCGCTCTCGTCTTACAGGCATTTGGAGTGCGAAGATGACATTCGTCATCGTAAGGAAATCCCTAAAAATGGTATAGTCTATCCTAACGTAGAAGATTAGGTATAGAATTTTAATTTGAAGAGAGGTATGTTTCTTACCTATTTGGTTCTAAGAAACATAAAAAAATTCGAACAAACCAGAACCAGCGTTCTAAAAAACCCAATAAAACATTTTTAGCGGTTTTAACCAAGTAATACAAAGAAGGTACGATTGAAAGAAATTCATCTTCGAAAATTATAGGTAAAAAAATATGCGTTGTTTATCCATGAATCAAAAACTGAATTTTCTAATATTCTTAGCTTTCCTCTCTTTATTTACAATTGGTTGTCCAGGCGGTGGTGGCGGAGGCGGGGGTGCGGCATTTGCATTATTCGGCCTTGGTGGTGGAGGTGGCGATGTTCCTGCCCCTAAGTTAGAAATTCAATACAATGGTGTTAGTCGAGAAAGTGGATCTACTCTTGATATAGGTTCTGAGCCGATTGGCACTGCCGATGGAAAAACAGGAACCGTTACCATCAAAAATTCAGGGAATGCTGCGATCACACTTCCTGGATCACCAAACATTGTGGCTCTATCTGGAACGGATGCATCCCAATTTTCCGTGACTCAGCCGGCTACTTCCAGTTTGGCAGCAGGTGCATCGGTTACCTTTACATTAAATTTTAAACCCACCTTAGAAGGTGCAAAAACAGCCACTATCAAAATCCAATCGAGTGATCCTGCTGTCGGTTCGTTTCAGTTGAACCTAACAGGAACGGGCGGAGCAGCAGCTCCTCGTTTGGCGGTTTCTGTGGGCGCTACGCAAATTGCTGCAAATGGTAGTTACGGACTGGGTTCGGTAGAAATCGACTCTTCTGGGACCGCTGTGACATTTACAGTGCGAAACACAGGGAGTGCCACTGCCAACTTAGATGGTCCGCCTGCAGTAACAGCAACCGGTACTCAATTTGTCTTAAACTTGGCTGGATTTCCAACTAGCATTGCTGCCAATGCGACAGCTACTTTCGCGATACAGTTTTCACCCACAGGACTCGCAGAAGTCAAATCATCGAATATTGCCGTTGCTTATGATGGTGGTCTAAGTTTTTTATTCACTGTTACTGGCACCGGTACACCAAAACCTGTACCAACGATTGCGATTTCACATAACTCAAGTAGTTTTACCTCGGGAGGATCGATTCCCACCTTTGGTGTGGTTTGGCCGACTTTAACTTCTAGTACAAAAACGGTAACTATCAGCAATACTGGAACAGCAACTATGACTGGAATTACCCTTTCGAAACCAAGTGGTCACTCTGGTGATTTTACAATCAGCGCTTTTAGTGCCGGTGCAACTCTTGCTGCCGGTGCTTCCGGAACATTTACTATTCAGTTTTCACCTACTGCAACCGGTTCCAGAGCTGCCGTGGTCCGGGTTGCCACAACGAACGGAACCAATGGGGCTGCTTCTAGTGCTGACTTAAACGTATCTGGTACCGGAAAAACGGGTGCAGATGTTTTGGTAAGTTGGACAGGTACCAACGAGAAGGCTCCAAACGATACTGATGGGGGTTATAAGGTTTGTTATAGTAAGAATACAGGATTTAACCCAGCCGATGTCAATGGAACTACTATATTCTGTACCGATGTGCCCAATACAGGTGGTACAACTCCTGTTTCAAAAGTAATTTCTGTTCCAACATTTGGAGATTGGTACTTTAAAGTATATTCCTACGGGAAGCACAATACAGTCGGAGGATCTCCTTCCGGACAATCTTCAGTAAATGTTCCGAACACATAGGATAGGTATTAATTATATGAATCTCAAAAAACAAACGATCTCAAAAATTCTCTTCGTTACAACTATGTTAGTTGTAACAAATATTCTCATTTCTGAACCTGTCTGGAATTTAAATCAATCTCAGTTGAATTCGGATCTATTACTTTCGAAATCTAAAGGTGGGAATACACTATCCTATCTTCCAGGTGAAGTGGTCATTAAATTCAAAAAACAAATTCCTGACTCAGAACTATTACACCAAACTTCAAAGGTAGCTACTATTACGGGAGTTCTTAATACAAGGGGACATTTTACTACAGCGAAATTATTGGATTCTGAAACGATGGAAGAGGGACTTGCTAGAATTAGCAAAGATCCGAATGTGGAGTCCGTTGAGCCTAGGTATTTATATTTTAAACAAGCATCAGCACCAAATGATCCAGGTTTTCCTAGACTTTGGGGACTCAGTAATGCTGGCCAAACACTCGCTTCTCCTAGCTATACAGCTAACGCCAGCAACCCGGGAACTTCCGGAAAAGACATGAATGTCCTTGGTGCCTGGGATGTGACTACTAATTGTCTTGGAAGTAAGGCAATAGTTGCCGTATTAGATACTGGCGTTACCTACGACCACGAAGATTTAGTTGGCAATATGTGGAATGGATCAGCTGGTTGTGTAAACCAAAATGGAGTTACCGTTGGTGGCGGTTGCCCTAACCACGGTTATGATTTCGCAAGCGGTGATAATAATCCACGCGATGAAGAAGGTCATGGAACACATGTTGCCATGACCATTGGTGCAGTTGGGAATAATGGAGTAGGTATTACAGGTGTTTGTCAATCTGCAAAAATTATGGCCGTCCGTGTTTTGGGACTTGGTGGGGGAACTCCCGACAGCATTGCCAATGGGATTTATTTTGCTGTTTATAACGGTGCCAAAGTCATCAATATGAGTTTGGGAGGTTCTAGTTTTAGTAATACAATCAACACAGCGATCGAATTTGCTAGAACCAATGATGTCCTCGTAGTGGTTGCAGCCGGGAACGATGGCTTAAACTTAAGTGGCTCAGGGGCCTCATATCCGTGTGAAAATACAAATGCAAATATAATTTGTATTGCTGCTCTAGACCAAAAACATGCGTTAGCTACTTTTTCAAACTTTGATAGTAACGCAACTGTCGCTAGTCGTGCTGCTGATTTCGGAGCTCCAGGAACAAATATCTATAGTGGTTACGGGCTTGAATCCACTGTTGCTGAGACACCAACATCTTATGCAAATGATTGGGTGAATGTTGGGTCGACTGGAAGCCCTTGGACTTACCATTCATGTGCATTCACAATTGGTGGAAATCCTATTACACTTTCAGGGTTATTCCTTCCAAACGACTGCTCAGTCATTGGATGGAATTATACACCACCTTACACAAATCCTACAATGATGCCTTCTTCTTCAAACAGAACGGTTTATAAAAACTTTTCAATTGATAGTAATGCAACGAATATTACGCTTAACCATGTTTTGATATCAGACGGCGAAGGATACGATACTAATGCATGTTATGATTATACAGAAATGTATCATTCACCGACAGTAGGTAATCCATTTTCGGGAGGTGGTACTGTCATTTCGCTATATGATAACTTGCGTGGCGTTTACATGAATCGATTCTGTCGAAGACATTCTACAGGATATTCATTCCGAAGTACAGAATCAGCCATCTTGAAAAGTTGCGTAGGATCATCCAATTGCTCAGTTGGATATCGATTTGTCTCAGATACTATTGCCAATAACGGAGGAGCGTTAGCAACCGAGATTTCTATATATACTTGGAAGCCATCAACTACAGCATACACTAACTTAAATGGAACGTCTATGGCGACTCCTAATGCAGCTGGGGTTGCAGCTCTCATTCGCTCTTATAATCCAAGTTTTACCTATGCGGATGTTATCACAAAACTCATCGAAGGTGGAGTTACAGAGACGGCTCTCACAGGTACAACGCAGTATGGAAAGGCTATCAATGCTGGTAATTCCATAAAACATCTCAAACAAGTGACAGGAGTTACGGCTGTTTTACAATAAAACCATTTGGCACAGCCTGATATTAGCGGCCCTAACAATGGGCTGCACTTTGTTTGGTGAAACTAAGAAAAATCCACAAATGAGGCCGATTCAGGAGCAAAGAAGTCCTATGTTTAAGGAAGGCGAATACCTCTTTGCTACACAGGAAGGAGTCACTGAGGAAGAGTTAAGGACTTTGTTTGGTGAATATGAAATCATAAAATTGAGTCCCCTCATCGTCCGTGATAGGAGTTTTCTTTTAGTCGTAAAAAATGATCCTGGGCTGGCTGCAATGGAAAATAAGGTCTCTGCATTCGGGAGGATCAGATACATCGAAAGAAACCAGATCCTTCAAAAATACAAAACAAAACCTTAGAACCAAATTCTCGTTAGAGAAAAACACCCTACGCCGACCAATTCGAGGCGTCCAAAAAGTGTAACCCATGTGAGTGATCTAAAGTGTTACCGATGTGCCTTTCCATACAAAAGGGTCCGTATTTGCTTCTTCCCTTACAAATTGATCTCAATACATCCTTTACACACTAGATTTTAATTCTTCGATCCAGAACACGATGTACACACCAGGAGTGTGTCATGGCTTGGAAGGAGACAAACGTGTTTGAAGAAAGAATGAAATTTGTTGTGGCGTGGAAACGTGGAGGTTGGTCTCTCACAGACCTTTGCCATGAATTCAATATTAGTCGGGTCACTGGCTATAAATACTTAGAACAGTATGAGCTTTATGGTCTTGATGGTTTAAAAAGATAAAAGTAGGAAACCCAAACGCCATCCATCGTATAACTTCGTATAATGTATGCTATACGAAGTTATTACGTCTGATAGACATGTGAAGATTCATTTTTATGGAGTCAGTCTTGGAGTAATAGACCTATATACAGGAAAATTGTTGCAATTTAAAAACCCAATGCCATCCTCTTTAACGTCTGAATCAGGATTTTAATCATACTTTTTGTAAAGTATGTACCAAGACAAAACTGTAAAGGATGTACGAGTACACTCAAAAGCGATCCCACCGGTAATGCGACATAAGATCAATTATGGGAAGTAACATGTTTCCTCTTAAGGTAATATCTGAAAGCAAAATAGTGCTCCAGAAGTAAAGGTATTCGAAGCCTTAATTAAACCTTACTTTCCTTCGAGCAAGGTAACCAAAGCAACAGATGGCTCGCTCGGCTACCAGAGACGAGCTCAGGCAAAACAAAATCCAAAACGTGAACAAATCGGGATAAAAAGTTTGAGTTTGGGGATCTCGGTTGCGGAATCGGTGGTTTTATGTTAGGCGTGGTTCCGGGAAAGCCCACGAGCCCACCTCCACCACCCAATTCAGGGCGGGGGCTCTTTAGCGACCATGCGACATAGTATTGTTATGATTACTTTCTAGAACCGTCGCTCACCCGTTTTTGAATCACTTCGTTTAGCACTTCCACAAGTTCTTGGAACTCATCTCCTTTCCGAATTCTGATGGTTTCAATGGGTTCCCCTGAGGCCATCCTTTGCAACGAACGTTTGATGCTAAAAACAGGACCCGCCATCTTATGAGATTTAAAGACTGAAAATACTGTGATTAAAAGCAAATATAATATAGAAAGTGTGACCACCGCATCAAATTGGATGGTATACATATTCAATTGGTGGTCATAACTTGGAAGGTAGATTTCTCTCGGAACAAATTTGTCTTTCGCTTCATTCGGAGCCGAATCTTCATTTTCCACTTTCCAAAACACGGTTTGTGCATCTTGGCGAAGACGAAACACTGCACCACCATCATACTTGGCTTGGTTCAGCCAATATAGAAAACCTAAAGTCACAAGAACCCCAGATATAAACAAAAGAGAATAATGAGCTAAAAACTTTAATTGGAATTCCTTATCGATGAGATAGTGAAAACGAAAGGTTTTTTTGTGATTTTGCGGCATGGCTTCCTTTAAGGTGTTCCCCTAGGGTGTTGGAGATGAGCCTCTCAGAAAAAGACAAAATTGTCAAAAACTTATAGAGATTAACGAATTTTTTCTGTTTCTAATATCTTTTGGATCGGGATTTCGATAAGACCTTCCAATCCTTGGAAGTGAAGATGTGTTTCTGACTGCCCGAGGATCACCCCTCGGTATTCTGTTCCATCTTCCAATCGTACAAGTTCTAATCTAGCATGTTCTTCGTATAGTATCGACTCACGTGCTAGAATGGTTTGCGTTTGGAATGCTTTGAGTTCTTTATCTTCTTTGGAATTTAAAGGGGAAGCTGCTACTGGTAATGTTTCTCCCAATTTTACAACCGTTTGTTGTTGCGAAGTTAAGATAAGATCATCAACAGCAACGGAACCTTCCCGCACTGCCACCACTTCGGACTTCCCATCAAACTGAACACTGAAAATAGTTCCTCTAACCTGTGTAAGATGTTCCCCAGCTTGGACCGCAAACTGACTGTCCTTAGAAAGTTTGGAGACAGAAGCAAACAACTTCCCTTTTTTTACAGAGAACTTTTGAGATTGAGCCTCATTTGTTTTTTCGATTACATCCATAGCCACTTCGGAATTAGGAGTAATCCGCATCCAAGAACCAGTTTCAAAGTCTAAATCGATTTGTGAAGACACTTCGGTAACGACCACATCCCCAGATGCCAATTGGTAGTGTTTCACTAAAGGGACAGGGTGTGAACTACCTTGTGGTAGGACAGAAACCTTTCCTTTTACAGAGGAAACTAAAACCTTCAACGGAGAAACCGACTGCGTGTTTTTTTTAGCAGAAGGAGCCAACGCCAGTTCGGAATTTTTTGTCTGTGATGGATTTAAAAAGAAAACAAAAAACAGAGTCGCAGCAAGCGACAGGGCTGAACCACCAACAAGGGCAAGCCCCATGGGTTTACGGAAAAAAGAAACCACATTGGATTTTGGAATTTGGTTTGGAATGTATTCGAATTGGATGTCTCGTTTCGATACAGTCTCCCAAGAAGGGAATTCTCTGGACTCTGTAACCTTTGCGGGTTTACGTAGAAGTTCTTCCCATTTAGCGATTGTATGTTGCTTATCAAATTCGTTCATTATACTAATCCGGTACCAGATTTTCCCTCTTGGCTATAGCCAACACCTTCTCTGTGGCCCGAATGACCAGACGAGACGCGGTAGAAACCGAAACTCCCAAAACCTCAGCGATCTGGACCAACTGAAATCCTTCCACATTTTTGAGTAACAAAGCCGAACGTTCTTCTTCCGACAACTCTCCTAAAAAGGAATAGAGCCTATCTTCTAAATCTTGGTATTCTGCCTTGATTTCGAGTTTTGGATTGTGGCTGTGAAATTCGATTTCATCGGAGACAATCTCTCGTGTTGTAGAAAATTTTTTAGCATAATTGATAGATAAATTGCGAGCAATCGTGTACAAAACCATCACAGACTTCTCTTCTGAGAGACCGGCTTCGCCGTAGTGCTTATGGAAACTTAAGAAACTGTCTTGCATCAAATCCATTGCCGTGTCCGCGTTTTGAGTGTACTTGTAAAGGAAGTCATAAATACGCTTATGGCTTCTTTCATAAATTTGACTCATAGAGACAGCTTTGTCTGACACAATCTTGTATGTGTTGGTAAAACCGAGTCTCTGACAAGTAAAATCCCGTTCCTCTCTGTAAAAGTAAACAACCGGGGCAGGTCAGATTCTCAGGGAAACTCGAATTATTTTTCTCTCAAAAGGGCGTCATTAGCAGCATTTTTATAGGCCCCGATCATAGTCGGATAATTGAAAATGTGCTCGGTAAAGTACTCAATGGGAGCTTTGAGATTCACCACACATTGTCCTAGGGCAATAAGCTCCGTTGCTTTGTCGGAAATGATATGAACCCCAAGAACTCGTCTTGATTGTTTATCAAAAAGGATTTTTAAAAGTCCTACTTGGTCTCCACTAATTTGAGCTCGGGTAATGGTGTCAAAACGAGCCATCCCCACGCCATAAGATACACCGCGGGCTTTTAATGCTTCTTCCGTTGGTCCAATGGTTGCAATTTCTGGTAAGGTATAAATTCCGATAGGAAACTCTTCGGCATCAACGGGAATAGATGGATGACCAAACATGTGTTTTGCGACATAGGCCCCCTGGTACATGGATACAGAAGCCAAACTAGGGAATCCAATGACATCCCCACAAGCATAAATATTAGGAACATTGGTTTGGTAGTTTTCGTTCACTAGGATTTGTTTTCTATCGTTAGGCATGATTCCCACAGATTCCAAACCTAAATTGTCTACATTTCCCAAGCGCCCACGAGAGATCAATACCTGATTAACACGGACCACTTCACCCTTGTTAGTTGTAAGTTCGAATCCCTCCTCGTTTGGAAGTTTATGATACTTTGTAATAGAAGAATCTACATGGATCGAAATCCCCGATTGCTGCATAATACGAGTCATTTCATTCGAAATATCTTCATCTAAAAAACCAAGAATCCTGTTTTGTGAATCGAATAGATGAACTTGTACTCCAATATGAGCAAAGATAGTTGCGTATTCCGATCCAATGATCCCAGCACCAACTACTGCTAAGGAAGTAGGCATCTTTTTCATAGCGAAAAGCCCATCACTATCGTATACTAAACCATCTTCAAAAGGTATGTTTTCGTTTGCGGGTCTACGAGGGCTGCTCCCTGTTGCAATTAATATGTTTTCTGTTTCGTAGACTTTTTTTCTTCCCGCAGAGTCCGTGACCTCTACATGGTTGGCATCCACTACCTGCCCCCAACCTGTGAGTGTGGTGACACGGTTTTGAATCATTTGTTCTCGTGTGACATCCTCTTCTTTTTCAATAACAGTAGAAGCACGGAACATGAGTTCCTGTAATGTGAGCATTGCAGTTTGGGGAGACTGCATCCCATGCAGTTTGGACAACTTTAAGTTCCGATAGAACCGGCTCGTTTCTTGTAAGGATTTCGAAGGGATCGTTCCATAGTGGACACAACCACCACCCAAGTAAGGGTCTTTTTCTATAATGGCTGCTTTTTTTCCCATTTTGCTTGCTTGGATAGCAGCTTTTTGTGCGGCAGGACCGCCCCCGATGGCGAGTAAATCAAATCGATTGATGGACATTTGCTAAAAAAACAATACCGACGGAGTGAAAAATAGCAAGCAAAATTGAAAGAACAAACTTCCACTGGGTTCTTTCCTTTTTTCGCCTAACAAAGTAACATACTAATTACAAAATATCTTGCCTTGGAAACTGAGAGTCTCATGTTTCATCTATCCCTATGGAATTCTTTAAAATGATCCAATCCGGGCTCACCTCCGTCTGGAAAATCCTTTCCGAAGGAATTAGAGCCAAACTCGCTTGGTTTACAGGCACCCTAATCGCCTTAACTATTCTTTTACTTTCCATCATTACCGTCCGCCAACAAACAGCCATCCTCTCGGAAAGTTATGAAAAACAAGCCGCCGTCTCCAAGAATTTTATCGCTAGTCTGGTAATGGAGATTGAGAATATATCGCAAAACTTAATTCGAATTGAAGAATTCAAATCAAGAATAGAACGGCAAAGAGAAGAATTAAAAAAATACCGAACTGCCAAAGTAGTGACTAAAAAAAAGACAGTTTCTGTCTTCGGTTTCCAAACGAATCTTTTTGGATCCCTTGGGACATCTAAGGTAGTCAAGAAGGTAGATACATTTTTTTCAGTGTACTTAACAAAAGATGATGTGGATGTTTTGGAAAGGGAGATCCGTCACCAACTTCGGGAAGCGGCCAATCGGAATATCAGCGAAAGAGAATGGAACACACTAGTTCACCTTGCATCTTCTTATGTTCGCAATGAAGAAAAATATATAGAAGCCCAAAAACAAACACCTCCAGAAGATCCGGATGCTAAACTCAATTGGGAAACCAATCTTAAAAATCTAAAAAAAGAAATACGAAATCATAAATCCCAACTAGACCTTTTCATCGCAAAGTTCTATGCTGATTCCAAAAAACGCAAACTAGAAGAACTAGGTCTCGACACCCAACTCTTTAGGATCCAAACCTTCCCTTTATCTGCAATGATTCCAGGAGAAACTTCACTAGCTTCTTTTGATACACAAATCATCGACAATACCTCTCCATTGGCAAAGATCGATCAGTTCGATCAAATGGAAGAAAGTTTGGTGGAATCTTTCCAACGCCTAGCAGATGATATATCTTCACTAGATGAAAATGAAAAACAGTATGTTTATGAATGGGAAGACAGAGAAATCCAAGCTCTCCATTCCCCCCTATTCCGTCACCAAAACTCTACAAAAAGAGCCTTTCATCTAAGTAGTGTTAAGTCTAGTTTAGGTGACTACAGAGAAGTCATTAAAGAGGACTATCGGATCACTAACGAACTTTCGGAACTCATTCCAAAACTGAGAGAACGTATCCAGTTCTTAAAAAATTCCAAACCACCGATTCCTCCCGCCAAGGACAAACTTTTTACCAGTTTTTATAAATCCTACAATGAACTCATTGAATCCAGAGATCAAATCTTTGATGCGGTAACCACAAACTACCCCATTCCAGAGGAAAATTGGGAAAAAATTGAATCCTTAAGAAGTTTACGTGATGTGGCCTTGGAAGATTGGATTTTAATGAAATTCAAAACTGATCCCACCGAATACGAAAGGTATTACCAAGACCCAGAATCCAGGGAAACACAAAGGAATCGATGGAAAGCCATTCGAAAATGGATTGTCAATGCCGAGCAGGAAACACCAACAAAAGAGTTAAAAAAACTTTTCCCTGATGGAAGTTTTGGCCACTCCCGAAGTGAATCAGAAGAAATCATGTGGAAGTTAGACGGAACCCATCTTTTGGAATCGGAAAATGTTCCAAACTTGGTATTACGTGATAATTTTTCAGGCCTCATTCGAACCCTAGTGGATAGAACTGACGGGATTCGAGCCATCAAAGACAACAGAAACCAAATTGTATTCACAGCCATTACCATTTGTTTGGTGGCGATTCTATTTGCTATTTTTATCTCTGGTGTGGTGGTTCAAAAAATCCGAAAAATCATTCGCAGTGCAGAAGATGTAGGCCAAGGAAATCTTCATGTCCATTTTGATGATGGGGGAAATGACGAATTTGGAAATCTAACCGTGGCATTGAACCAGATGGTGTCCGGCTTAGAAGAACGGGAAAAGATGCGTGGTGTACTTGGAAGTATGGTGGATCCTGTTGTGGTAGGGGAAGCCCTCAAAGATTTAGAAAAACTAAAACAAGGAAGTGAAAAAATCATCACTGCTTTCTTTTCAGATATAGCAGGTTTTAGTGCCATATCTGAAAAACTAAATTCAAAGGAACTCGCCAATTTACTGAACGAATATCTATCGGCAATGACTATCATTTTAAAACATCATGATGGGGTTTTGGACAAGTACATTGGGGATGCCATCGTCGGAATTTTTAATGCACCACTCGATGTAGAAAACCATTGCCTGAAAGCAGTATCTGCCAGTGTCGAAATGCGAGACAAACTAGAAGTTCTAAAAGAAGAATGGATAAAAAACAATAAATACATTCCAGAAGCCCATACAATGAAGTTCCGAATTGGACTAAACATGGGTTATGCGAAGGTTGGATTTATGGGAACTGATGCCCTTGCGTCCTATACGATGATGGGAGATACAGTGAATCTTGCAGCGAGGCTTGAGGCAGCAGGAAAAGACTATGGTGTTTGTATTTTAGTTTCTGAATTTGTTCATGATGAAGTCAAAGCGCATTTTTTCACTCGGAAATTAGATATTGTTCGCGTGAAAGGCAAAACCAAACCAGTGACACTCTTTGAAGTTCGTGCTAAAAAAGGAGATGAAACAGAAGCAGACCATAAATTTGTCGAAGCTTACGAAAGCGCCCTTTTCTCTTATTTAAACCGTAAGTTCGAGGAAGCGGGGAAAAAGTTCTACACCCTCCTTACTACAAATGGCGACGAGGCCTGCAAACTCCTTTGGGAACGATGCCAGTACTACCTCGAATCCCCTCCAGAACCAGATTGGGACGGGGCTTTTACCAGGACAAAAAAGTAAGAAATCTACGAATTATTTCAATAAAATGGAAATTTCCTCCAATAAAGTGTAACAAACTCTTGCATTTTTAGAGAACCATTCTAAATTGGGACCAACTGATCATCTTACAGGAGACAACTCATGGCACTACGTTTAGGCGATGAAGCACCCAATTTCCAAGCGGAAACCTCTGAAGGCAAAATTGACTTTCATGAATATTTAGGACAAGGTTGGGGGATTTTGTTTTCTCACCCCAAAGACTATACTCCAGTTTGTACGACCGAACTTGGATATGTTGCAAAAATTAAACCAGAGTTCGAAAAACGCAATGTGAAAGTGATCGCACTTTCTGTTGACCCTGTTGACAGCCACAAAGGTTGGATCTCTGATATCAACGAAACACAAGGAACCAAAGTTAACTACCCTATCATTGCTGATGCCGATCGTAAAGTATCCAATCTTTATGATATGATCCACCCGAATGCTAGTGAAACGACTACTGTTCGTTCGGTATTTGTTGTAGGGCCAGATAAAAAAGTGAAGTTAACTCTTACTTACCCTGCTTCCACGGGAAGAAACTTTGATGAACTATTACGTGTGATCGACTCTTTACAACTCACTTCTCAGTTTAGCGTAGCAACTCCAGCGAACTGGAAAGACGGAGAAGATACAATCATCGTTCCATCCGTTTCTGATGAAGATGCAAAGAAAAAATTCCCAAAAGGATTTCGCACCATCAAACCTTATTTACGTTACACTCCACAACCAAATAAGTAGTATTTAAGCAAGCGGGTCTTTGGCCCGCTTCGCTCTTTCGTTTTTTAATTATGAATATAAAACTGAATCGAATTGAATCCCCTTACGTTTTGGAAGCTCGGAACGAATCCGGAAATTCCATTCGGATCGATGCCTCACCGGAAATCGGTGGAAAAAATTCTGGTCCAAGACCTATGGAACTTTTGATTATGGGGCTTGCCGGTTGTAGTAGTATCGACGTTTTGATGATCCTTGCCAAACATAGAATTGAAGTGAAAGATTATTCAGTAGAAGTGGATGCCGATAGAGAAAAAGTCGAAGAAGCCAATCTCTTTAAAAACATTCATATGAAATTCAAAGTACAGGGTGACTTCAAAGAGGAACAAGTAAAACGTGCGATTGATCTCAGTTTAGAAAAATACTGTTCTGTCGCAAAGACTCTCGAAAAAACAGCAAAAATCACTTACGAATTGGAATTAGTTTCGTAAGACCAACTTACTTTCCATGAAAGGGATTTCTTAGAAAACAATTTAGTGCAATTTTTGTCGATTCTTCATCATTTCGAGAAGAGCGTCCATTCGTTTGTCTCTTGTTTTTTGAGTCTTTGCTGTTTGTAATCGCCAAGCAATTGCATATAAGTTGGCTTTATTTAATGTTTTAAAGAATTCGTGAGCTTTCTGATCTTTTGCTAATTTTGCTAGAAAATCAGGGGGAATTTCCATTTGGCTGGGAGAATCATAGGCTTTGTCCCATCTACCATCTTTTTTTGCAGCCTCTATTTCTAATAATCCTTTCGGCTGCATTCGTTTTTCTTTGATAAGCAGATCTGCTCGTTCTCTATTTCGCTTTGACCAATTACTTTGAGGTCTGCGTGGAGTAAATTTCTGAATCCACGAGATTTCATCGTACGTTTTTTTCTGGCTATCGATCCAGCCGAAGCAAAGAGCTTCCTCTAGGGCCTCATCATAGGTTATTGTTTTTTTTCCGGAGTCTTTCTTATAAATTCGAAGCCAAATACCATTAGGAACTGTTGCAAAATGTAACATAAGCCATTCCTTCCATTTCGTTGAGGAAGAAAAAGATTTGATAATCATTTCATGATTTTTATCCATAGAATTTCCATTCATCTGAAATTTTCCATTGAATTCAACAATTACTTAGGCAACGAAATATGGCTCTTTATCTTATATTTTATTTTAATTCGTTTAAATCCCAACTGTATTCGTTATAAACAATTTTCGCATCTGGTTTGATAGGTTCTTCAAATCCTTCTTGTACATATTGGATGAGAGTTGTTTTTTTGGTGAAATCTATTTGGAACCAATTAAAAATTTTACTTAAGTACAAAGTGTTCGTTGTTTTATCATAAGAATTCTTTTTTGGATTTTTTAAAAAACCAAGTTTTGCTGATTGGAGTTGTTTTTCTAAAGCAGTCGGTGTGTAGGCTTCCGAAACTATATGAGGGCAACCGATGGAAGCACAAACAATCGCAAAATGGATTCTTGGTTCATTAAAGTCCTTTCGTAACTTTTCATGTTCAATCCAATCCAAATGCCTTAATTTTCCAAGTAGGGAAAAAAATTCTTTTTTCCAAGGAATCCCACGAGCCAAGTTGATTTTGGAAAATGGAGATCCAATTTCAGTGATACTTTCCACAGGGTAGTAATCCAAAATCAATTTGATAGTAAAGGCATTGTAGGCATTGATGAGAAAACTTTGTTTTTCTTTTTCTGTGAATCCTTGGTATTGGGCCTCGGAGACTTTGGAAAGATTGTCCAAATACTGACGGAGGGTTCCTTCTTCCGATTGAATTCCTTTATAGGAAACAAGGCCATTCTTTACATATTTTTTCAAAAGTGCGTCCCAAACCAAATGTTTATGATCGAACCCTTGGGCAGAGATTCCTTGCCATAAACCAAAACAAAGAAAGCTAACGAAAAACTGTTTCATAACAACCATCCACTGACTTAGACTGATCCAAACTGGTTTGCCAGCGAGAATTTTTAAGACAAACTATTCAAATAACGGCTGATCCCTTGGATGACAGGTGCCGGAATTTCATGTCCGCCGTTAAAGCCAATGAATTCGCCAAGAAGTCCGGAGTTCCGAAGTAACTTTTCTAATTTTTTTGCGTTCGCATAACCAAGAATAGGATCAAATTCACCATGAGATTGGAAAAACCGTAGATTTGATTTTTTAGGCGCTAACTCTTTCCAAAGTGATTCATTTACAAGTGCCCCCGAAAGGATCATAAGTCCCTTGGAGATCTCCTCTTTTCGGAGTGTTAGATCTGTGGCAAGCATCGCACCTTGCGAAAATCCACCGAGAATCAATTGGTTCCAAGGAACGCCAATCGCATCTAACATTAAATATGCGGCTTGACGAGCAACATCCATTCCTTCAGGGTCCCTGTCTGCAAAATTTCTGAAATCATTTTTTCGAATGGCTTCTTCCAAAGCTGCCATATCAATCGGGAACCAGGCTCGACCTGAATAACCTGGCATAAGCGGGATACTCAAGTGACCATGTGGAAATACCCAGTTGAATTTTTGATCTGTGACTAAGACCTCATGGATGGGATATAGATCGAAGGCACTAGCACCATAACCGTGAAATAATACTACAGTAGGTGCATCCGGGTCACCTTGGACTCGCAAGGCTTGTAAAGGTCCGAGAGATTCTAAATCGTTGTCGTTATCTAACATAGTTTAACCGAAGAGTGAAGGTTGATCCTGATTGATTGTATCTGAAATAAAGTTGGTAACAGAAATTCCTAAAAGTCGAATTTTTTTAACTGGATCGATGTTTTCCTTCCAGACAGTTGCCAACAAATTCGAGGATTGTTGGAAAAGGTTGTCTGCCAAGTAGAAAACAGAATCGGAAGAAATAGATTTTTGTTTCACAGTAAAATCTTCGAATTTGGTTTTCAAAGTGAGAGTTTTTCCCTGTTTATTTTTTCGACTCATCCTTAATTCTAATTCAATAGATAAGGCCTCCAAGGTGAGAATCAAATAAGAAAAGTCTTCCGAATCATGACTAAAAGTAGTTTCCACACCAATGGATTTGGGATCTCGGAAAGGGATCACATCCCTATCATCAATTCCCCTTACCATTCGATAAAAAACCGCACCCATCTTTCCAAATTCTTGAACTAAAAATGATTCCTCTGCTTTCCGCAGTTCCGATCCTTTTGTATATCCCAATTGAGAGAGTTTTTCATAAGTTTTTTTTCCGATTCCGTGGAAACTGTACAAGGGAATGTCATTTAAGAATTTTTCTTCTTCCCCAGGGAGAACCACATATAATCCGTTAGGTTTATTTTTTTCAGAAGCCATTTTTGCTAAAAATTTATTTTGCGCAACTCCTGCAGAACAAGTGAGCCCAGTGCGTTCAAAGATTTTTTTCCTGATCTCTCTTGCGATTGTACTGGCTAATGGGATATTTAATTTATTGGATGTGACATCTAAGTAAGCTTCATCTAAGGACAAAGGTTCTACTAAATCGGTATATTCCAAAAAGATGGATCGAATCTCTTTAGAAACAGTTTTATACACTTCAAACCTGGGTGGTGTAAAGATAGCATCGGGACAAAGTTTATAAGCCTGAAAACAAGGAATGGCAGACCGCACCCCAAATTTTCTTGCCTCATAACTAGCGGCACAGACCACTCCTCTCGAATGCGGAGATCCACCAACCACTACAGGTTTCCCTCTCATTTCAGGGAAGTCTCTTTGTTCCACTGATGCATAAAATGCGTCCATGTCGATATGGATGATCTTTTTCATTTCTCTATCTTATAGAATCAAACTAGATTAAAAATCTCTTGCCAAATGTTTTTTTGCACCGAATCCTTCATGAATTGTGCACACAAAACAAGCGGCAAAGATTTTGGTTGTCGATGATAATGAAACCAATATTGAAATTATCACTCATATTTTGCTTAACCAAGGGTATGAAGTGGCGGTGGCATACGACGGCGAATATGCTTTAGAACTTGCAGAAGCACTCGATTTTGACTTAATCCTACTCGACATTTTGTTGCCAGGAATCAGCGGACTGGATGTCGCCAAACGATTGCTTACTACAGATCGCTCCAAAAACACTCCTATTCTCTTTTTATCGGCTCTGAATGAGACCAGTGACATTGTCAAAGGATTGGAAACAGGAGCCGTTGATTATATAACAAAACCTTTCCAAGAAACAGAAATTTTAGCTAGAATCAGAACTCATATCAAAATCAAAACCTTAGAAAAAGAGAGAATCGATCTTTTGCAAGCCATCCAAAAAGATTTGGAACTAGCAAAAGCAAACCAAGAAAATCTTGTAACTTTCCAATTCCCACCTTCTCCCCTCTATCAAATTTACACTTCCTACAAACCTATGGACTTGGTGGGAGGAGATCTTATCACCTACGATCTGTTACCTTCTGGTGATTTGGATATATTATTTGGGGATGTGACCGGTCATGGAATTGCAGCTGCAATGATCTCTCTTATGGCTATCATTACTTTCAAAACCATGGATAAATCTTTTTTGTCACCTAGCGAAAGTTTATATTGGATCCACAGTACTCTTACACCACTGATTAGCACTCATTTCATTAGTGCAATTTATATTCGTTATAAAGCAGAAGAAAACCTACTCTCATACTCAATGGCTGGCCACCACAGTATGTTTCTCATTCGAGACCAAAAGATCACGAAACTCGGGACCAAAGGTTTTTGTCTTATGATGTTCCCTGACCAACTCAATGCTGAAAATGAAGACTTGTTTTTGAGTTCGGGAGATCGTTTGTTCCTATTCTCCGATGGAATGTTTGAAGTTCCCAATGATAACGAAGAGTATTTAGGGGATCAAAAATTTTCCGAAATTATCGAAAGTCGGATTCATCTATCGGGAAGAGAATTCCTAGATTCGGTTCAGGAAGAAGTGTTGGATTACTCTGGTGGAAAAGTAGCTGACGACATGACTATGTTATTATTGGAAATCAAATGATTAATGAATTCCTAACAATTCTCTTTGCTTTTGGATTGTTGTTTATAGCCTATTACTACCACAACTCTTATAGAAGGGAGAAAAAACTAAGGTTAATTCTCTTTCGAAAAAATTTAAGTAATTCTGAAGAAATCGAACGCATCATTCGCGAAAAAGAAAAACAGTACCAAGATATCTATGATACAGCAAACTCTATTATCATTCGCTGGAGCCCTGATTTCAAAATCCATTCCATCAATCCTTATGCTGAAGAATTCTTTCAAATCTCTAGAGAAGTAGCCGAAGGGAAAGACGTAGTATTAGATTTGTTTCAAATTCCCTTTGAAAAATCCAACGAAGTGAAATCTCAACTATGGAATATTTTCCATAGACCAGAACAAAATATTAGGCAAGAATACGATGTATTCATTGGAGAAAATGACAAACGGACCGTTACTTGGTCTAACCGAATTTTAAAAAATGAATTTGGATATCCTTATGAAGTTTTATCGATCGGAAACGATATAACAAACAGAAAGATTGCCGAAGAGAATTTAATGAAATCTTATGAGAGGATTTTGGACCTCTACAACAATGCTCCGTGCGGATACCACTCTCTTGACAAAGATAACATAATTGTTTCGATCAACGATACTGAATTGGATTGGTTGGGTTATGCCAGAGAAGAGATCGTTGGCAACTTTAAATTTAGTGACCTACTTACAGAAAGTAGCCAAGAAAAATATAGATTGATAACAGACTCTTTCCCAAATGAAAACCTAACTGGTGTTGAGTTAGAATTTTTAAGAAAAGACAAGTCTACTTTCTTTGTAAGCCTAAATTCAACAGCTACCTTCGACAAAAATGGAAATTTTGTAATTAGCAAATCAACAGTCTTTGATATTACCGACCGCAAACTAGCGGAAGATAAACTAAATGATTATTCTCAAAAGATCCAATTACAAAACAAACGATTACAAAAAGCCGTAGAAGCTGCCATCAAAGCCAATCGCTCCAAATCTGTTTTCTTTTCTAAAATCACACATGAATTGAGAACACCCCTTCATGCGGTGATTGGGTTTTCTCAAATTTTAGAAAAGGATCCAAATCTTCCGAACCACTTAAAAGGTTATGTAAATTCTCTCTATGAAAACGGAGTCCATTTACTCGGAATGATCAATGATATTTTGGATCTATCGAAAATTGAAGCAGGAAAAATGACGGAATCACGCGAACGATTTTCGCTCGTTCAACTTTGGGATGCTTTATTCTCCATGTTTTCCTATCGGTTTTCTGAAAAATCAATTAGTTTCGAACTTTTAAATCCAAGTGCAATTGAAGCCTGTTATTACGAAGCAGATTTACAAAAAATCCGCCAAATACTTGTGAATTTACTTGGGAATGCCTTAAAGTTTACAAACCAAGGTTCCGTAAGTTTAGAAATTCAAATCCAACGTACCCCGGAACATTCTTTCGATACAGTAAAATTCATTGTAAGAGATACTGGAATTGGAATTCCGAATGATCAATTACATTCAATCTTTGAAGCATTCCAACAAACAGAACAAGGAAGTTCCTACAAAGAAGGAACTGGGCTTGGGCTTTCCATCTGTCACCAGTTAGTTGAGTTCCTAGGTGGTTCCATTTATGTAAAAAGTATCATTGGAGAAGGATCTGAATTCTGGTTTGAAATTCCTTTAACTAGATTAGAAGTCATTCCTGGAGAATTGGTTCAAAAATCAAAAATTGGTCCCATACATACAAAAGAACTTGGAGAAACAACAAAACTAGAAGAATCTGAAGAGGAATTTGTACAAACTTTTTTAAACACATCAGCGCCAGGACTAAAACGAGAGATTTTACAATTGATTCGGATTCAAAACTTTGGGCAACTCATGGGAGTTCTTGATGCAATTCAAACCAATGATAGAGGAAAAACTATATTGGAACAAAAAGTGAAAAACAAAAAATATAAATTTTTAATCGATTTGGTCCAATCCTCTAATCCTTTCGAGTGATGATGTCAACTTTTTGATATCCTTTTGACTTTAATAAGTCCGTTACAAAAACAAAAGATTCAAATACAGCTCTCTTATCTACCTCCAAAACAATGGGAGATTTTCCATCCTCATTTTTGGGAATGATGAGTGTTAGTGAATCTTTGGATGTTTCTTTCCCATCGAAAAAAACTAAACCTAAGTGGTTGATTTGGATTTTAAACTTGGGAGACTCTTCCCCAATCGACTCCGTTTGTGTTTTGGGAAGATCGAGTTGTAAAGTTGATGTTGTTTCCGTAAATCGAACAGCTAACATTAAAAAGATTAATAAAATAAATAATACATCGATGAGACTACTGATATCAATCGATGAATCCGAATTTGATTTACGGAGTTTCATGGACCTTCGAAAAATCCTTTACCATAAGTTCCGAAATGTATCGAATTTTGTTTTCAGCAAATCGGTGGAAATACAACGACGGAATTGCTACCAGAAGACCAACAATTGTAGTATTCAATGCGTCTTTGATTCCACCAGCGAGTACATCTAAACTTACCTTCCCTTGGGCTTCCATGGCACCAAAAGCAGAGTTAATTCCAATAACAGTACCTAAAAGTCCGAGAAGCATCGAAAGGGAAGCGATGGTTGGTAACCAACGAATGGTTCTTTCCAATGGGGAAAAAAACAATTCCACCTCTGCTTCCGTTGGTTCTTTGGGAAATACCGAAGAACGGAAATTTCGATCTTCCAATTTCCTTAAGCCCAAGATCATTCGAAAGAAAAAATAAAAGGAAGTGAGTGAAAAACAAAAAAGAAGAATAAAAATCAAAATTGCGGGAATTGAAAATGTCCAATTCATGGATGTATCGACCTCTATGAACCAATACCAACTGCCATCCCAAGAAAAGAAACCCGAATATGTAAGAACCAATTTTGATGGAATCGCCAAGGCCTACGACAGATTCAATGATTGGAATAGTTTTTTCCTACATCGGATCTGGAAAGATTGGGTGGTCAGAGAGGCCAAAAAATCTGTCCCAGAAGCCAAATCTGCCCTAGACTTATGTTGCGGAACTGGAGACATAACCTTTCGGCTCTGGAAAGAACCGCAATTGGAACGAATTGTAGGCCTTGATTTTTCCGAAAAGATGTTGTCCTTTGCCATCCACAAAATCCCAAAAGACCCAAGAGTCCAACTCCTCATCGGGGATGCCATGGACCTCAGCCAATTTTCTGATGGTAGTTTTGATATTGTGACTATGGGATTTGGCCTTCGTAATGTTTCTGACCTAAAGAAGTGCCTACTAGAAATCAAACGAGTGTTAAAGAAAGATGGAGTTTTTGTCAATTTGGATGTGGGACGTGTGCGACCAAAATTTCTTAAGTTCTTTGCAGACTTTTATTTTTTCAAAATTGTTCCAATATTCGGGTATTTACTCTATGGAAAGGAAAATGAGATGTTTGATTATCTCCCCCATTCCTCTAAGGTTTATCCTGACCAAGAAACCTTGGCAAATATCTTAAAAGAATTGGGATACCGAGAGGTTCGGTTTCAGAATTTTGTTTTTGGGAATGCGGTGGCTCACGTAGCAACAAACTAAAGTTATATGGAGAGCAAATCAGATTTATGTCTGATTTGTTTGGGGATTCGTTCATTTTTTTACACCCCTGTTCGTACTTCTACCCAAATGTCCAATGGATTTCCCTAATTTCTTCCAATTCTCCGTTGATTTTTTTACTATTTTGTCGTTTAATTCCCTATACAGGTAGGAAATCTCAATATGAAACGATGGTTAGTTCTTTTATCAATTCCCCTTTTAATTTTGGACTGTTCCAATAAAAAGAAGGGTTTATTACTTCTCCCTTTTTTGGGATTAGGTGATGGGTCCTCAACAGAGACCAAAGCAGAAGCGGCAAATACCGGTGACGGTACTTTTACAGTCGTTGGATTAGAAACCACAGATCCAACCCAAGTGACAACTCCCACTGAAACTACTGGCGGTTCCACAGGTGGAGACCAAACAGCAACCACACAAGGAACTGAAGTTTCAGCACCCGCAGCACCAGTAACTTCAGCTCCCACACCAGCACCGACAACGGTCAATAACGAAACCACAGTCGTAGTGGTAGACCAAACCAATGGTGGTAGCTTTAATTTTGAAACAAACATTACTGTTCCCGTAACTGTTGTTGTAGGAAACGAATCGGGGCCAGTAGCTAACGCACCAGTAACCGTTACAGAAACTACAACTACAGGAGAGCCGAACGTAGTGGGTACAGGAACTACCGATTCTAATGGATCCGTTACCATCCCTATCAGTGTTCCGCCAACTGTTACTACAGTCGAAGTAAGTATCATCGGTGTGAATCCGACTACAGGTGAAGTGGTAGAGATTACAGGATCGGCTCCTGTTCAACAACCATCTACTGGTTCTGGATCGGAAGGAACTGTCGTTGTGGCTCCCGTTGTTAATGTAGACACAACCAATTTCCAACCAGTGAATGGTTGTGTCCAAGCGGTTGATTCTGATTGTGATGGGATTGCGAATGCTCATGATGAATTTCCAGAGGACCCAAGCCTTGCAACCACAGCACGTTCTGGTCGATATACGATTGCTTTTGAAGATATGTATCCATCAGCAGGAGATGCGGACTTAAATGACCACTCGACAATATTCAGCACAGAAATGGACAAAACTCCAACAAATAAGGTGAAGGTGATTCGTGGAACGTATACACATGTTGCAAAAGGTGCAGGATACAATCATGAACTCAGACTTTCTTTGGATGTTCCCACAAATGCTACAGTGCAAGTGAGTTATGTAGACGGAAGTGGAAATCCATGGAATGGTTGTGCTGCTGCCTCGAAGTACACTGCAAATGTTGTAGGAGATTGCACAGGCGGAACTTTAAATACAGCGCAACTCAAACGAGGAGTTTTAATTCTTCCAAGTTCTGACAAGACACTTTTTGGCAGTAAAAATGCTCCGAAAGCAGGATCTACTTTTACAATCAATGACTTTGTTCGCGGTGTAACGGCACAAGTTACGATTACATTTGAAGAGCCAGTGGATTTGAATGAAACAAAAAACCTAGTGGGTGGACATTTGAACTACTTCCTTGCCATCAACCAAAAGACAGATGGAGTGTTCAGACAAATCTATCGTCCTGGTTACTTTAAAGACAGTAAGGGAAAAGATTCCTTTATTGATAAAAATGGATTCCCTTGGGCAATCATTGTTCCAGGAGTATTTAACCACCCAACAGAAGGTGATGACATTCGTAAACCTTCTACTTCTGGTTATATCTTCTTTAATTCTTGGATGCACTCGAATGGTGTGGCTCATAAGGACTGGTATTTGCATGTAGATCAAATTCCAGCACCAAACCGTCCTTCGTATGTAGTTCGCGTAAGTGATTTTTATGCTGACAATGGTTTTTCTGCCTACCTTCTCAAAGCTGTTCGCAAAAACGCTTTTGAAGTTTCGGCAAGTTTGATTGTTGTGGGAGCAGCCCTCGGGTTCCTAATGAAAAAACGTTTGGGAAAACAACAAGCAGCTTAAATATACACCTACCTTACAAGAAATCCTTCCTTCATTCTTTGGGGGGAGGATTTTTTGTTTTATGGCCTCTATTCTCCGATTCGCAAACAACGAGTATTTTCTTTCAGGGTATTTTGAATCCGATTTAGAATCTCAAAATCCGATCCTTGTCGATCCACTTTGGAAAGGAACCAAACTCGAAGAACATTTAACCAACTTCCCTCTCCCCTTGCTGACTTCACCCAAGTCATTTTGTCTTGTCACTTCTGGATCCACCGGCCTTCCCAAAATAGTATGTAAAGAATGGAGCGAGATAGAACAGGAAATTTCTTATTGGGTCAATAATCCTGAAATTCGATCGCTTTATACGAAGTCTGAAAAAGTCAATGTACAAGTCCCCCTCTGTCATCTCTATGGATTGCTCTGGGGTTTTTTATTACCCAAACGGTTGGGTGTCTCTTTCGAGTGCAACTCATCTTCAGACAGTGGGAAACTCTGGATCACCTCGGCTCCTAAGTTGCAATCGGCGCTAACACAAAGTAAATCGCTCCCCGAATTTGCCGTAGTCTCAGGGATGAAATTCCCCGTTCCTCTATCGCGTGTTTTGCGAGACCGAGGAGGGATTTCTGTTCTCGAAATCTATGGGTCTACAGAAACAGGTGGGATTGGATACAGAGACCCACTCAGGCAAAACAGGTTCCAAATTATTCCAGGATTAGAAACAAAGTTTCGATCCGAAGAAGGATTAGAAGAAACAGAACTCCAAATCCAGAGCCCATTTCTTTCCCATCAGTCCTTCTTATTGGAAAACAAAACTTGGACCAAAGATACATTGCCACCTAATTCTTATTATCCGACAGGAGATTTAGGAAATTGGTCTGAGCTTGGGTGGTTTCTTTTTGGAAGAAAAGATCGGATCATAAAACACAATGGGAAAAGAGTTTCCTTGGATCGGATTGAATCAGAAATCCTAGGACTCTCACTGGAAGGAGAATTTGTATGTGTTCCCATCTTCGATGGATTTGGACAAACCATCGGTCTTTTTTCTACGGGAACTTTACCTGCTTCGGAAATTTTACAAATTTTGAGAAGGGAATTGCCAGATAGCCATGTCCCAAGGGTGATTTTAACCAACGTTTCCTTACCAAAACTTCCGAATGGCAAACCAGACTACCCCACCATCACCAAACTTTGTAATGACGAGTACGAAAGGATTCAAAACCAAAAGTCAGGTTTAAATACACCTAAACCAAACGATTCTCATTCCAGTGTTCTAGCAATTTTAGAATCTATACTTGGAGTAAAACCAGAACCAAATAAACATTTAATTTATGATTATGGGATGGAATCCATTCAATATATGGATTTGATTTTGAAATTAGAAAAGAAAATAGAACATAAAATCCCAGAAGAAGACAAACAAACCAGTTACTTCGCGAGCCTTTCTGGGATAGAAGAATACATTCGAGAAAAACTTTATTTACTCAAATGACACTTCACTATCTCAATTTAACAAATATCCAATTGGAATCAGATGTTTTATCATAATACAAATGGATCAGAACATTGGTAGGTTTCATTCTATAGGTGAATACATAATTAAAAGCCGTGTCTAAGTTTTTAGAGACCATGCCCTCTTTAAATTTTCCATAAAAAATTCTGTTGTTTGCACAAATGGCAACCTCAGTGAAGAAATTTTTACCAATCACTGTGTCGTTAGGTAAATTTGAAAGTTCCGATTCATATTTGTTATACAATAGGATTTTTCCATTTCCATCCACCTTAACGATTCCGAAGGCAGCTGCATCCGCCTCTGCTTGTGTTAAC
The DNA here is from genome assembly GCF_000332515.2 of Leptospira wolbachii serovar Codice str. CDC. Taxonomy (NCBI): domain Bacteria; kingdom Pseudomonadati; phylum Spirochaetota; class Leptospiria; order Leptospirales; family Leptospiraceae; genus Leptospira; species Leptospira wolbachii. The sequence goes on along the minus strand of NZ_AOGZ02000016.1, from coordinate 154,846 downwards.
GTTCCCAGTTTGTTAGAAAATTTTGCGTCTATTACTTTTTCCATGATTTCTCCCAAATCGAATTGTGTTATTTTTTTACGTCTCAGGTTCTGAATATAGGGAGTTCAGTTGTTCTTCCATTCCTTGAATGAGAAAGATTACTTCTTCTATAGATTTTGTATTTGTTTTTTCAAACAATAGTTCCTTTTCTGCATACAAAGTTTCTATTTGTACGATTAAATTCTTTGTCACTTCAACGAGACCAGTTACATCTTTTACACCACGCACTTGGTTTTGCAGAAGTTCCGCCAGTGGAGAGTATTCTTCTAGTTCCTTCTTTGTATATTCCATAGTCTAATAGTTTAGATGGAGAAATAATGGTTTTTCTCTAAAAAAAGTATATAAAAGTGATTTTTGATAACTCAATGGGAAATAATAGAAATAAGTATGAAGTACTCAATGAAAAATATGAGGTTTATCCTCCACTCAACCGTTTAGAAAACTTTTTAGTAACAATCCTAGTTGTATTGACTATCACAATCATTCTGCAATCCTTCATTGGTAGAATCCCCACTCCGTTTCCTATCTTGATTGCTCTCGGAGCAGTTCTCTTAACTATCCTTTACCTTTTTTTACTCAATAAAAAACGCAGAATCGTAAAACTATGGATAGAGTCAAAATCCCAAACGGCTGATCCCGTTCTTTTGCTTTCTGGATTAGGGATCGATATCCATGAATATTCAGATTCCTTATTACAACACTGTTCTTCCCTCAACAAACGAATGGACGAAATCAGTGCACATATCGCTGATCTAAATGGAAAAATTCATACTGCGGGTCTGGACATTGACCGCGTTTATCAAATTGTATCACAGCTGGCAACAGAAGAAGTAAAACTTATGGAAGCAGTGGGGAAAACTTCAGAAGAAATCGATATTATGTTTGATATTGTAAATATTGTCATCGCAGAGATCCAAAGTAGAAATGATACTATGGAGAATTTAGTTTTTTTAAGTAAGGACGGACGAATTAAGGTAGGGGATACAAATAAAACTATTAAAAAGTTTAGTGAATCTTCAGGGAACATTTTGAAACTCATTGATTTAATCAACGGAGTCTCAAAGGAAACAAACCTCCTTGCAATCAATGCTGCAATCGAAGCAACCCACTCTGGTTCAGAAGGAAAGGGATTCACTGTCATAGCGGATGAAATTGGGAAATTATCTACAATGACTGCAAACAACGCTAGACAAATCACAAAGATACTCAAAGAAAACGTGAATGATTATGGAAAAGCAGAGAAATTGGGCATTGAATCTGGGAGTGCCTTTCAATTCATTGCAGATGAAATTCATATTGTTCACGGCACCATTGCTGAAGTGATTCAATCCATTCAAGAATTGAAATCAAGAGGTGGAGCCATCCTTTCGAAAGCTAAAACACTTGATGATGTTGCAGAAAGAGTAAGAGATACATCAGGTGAAGTGTATGGTGAAATTGTAACCATACATACAAATTTAGAAAACATTAAAGACCTGTCAGAGACAATCCATCAGGAATGTGAGAAAATTCGCAAAGAGCAGCAAGGGATTTTACAAATCACCTATAAGATGAAGGGGCAATTGCGGGAAATTTCGAGTCAAACGGATGAAATTTTAGATATCTCTGAACCCTGATTTTTATGATTTCTCTATTTTCACTTACAAGAAATAGTAGACCGATCATTCTATACTTTAAATTCTTGTGTTTATGAGACACAGAGATATTCTTCTGGAATACAGAGTAAACCCCTTATGGAATTTTTTAGAACAAACGTATGGGTTCGAACAAGCCTTTCGTATGTTTAAACCCTATGAAGGTGCCAACATCCTGCCAAAACTTGTGGATCAAAACACCATGGTGGTTACTATGCCACTCATACTATCTAATACGAACTATGTAGGAACACATTTCGGAGGATCCCTTTATTCTATGTGTGATCCTTTTTTTATGTTTTTACTGATGATGAATTTGGGAAAAGATTATATGGTTTGGGACAAAGGGGCAAAAATTGATTTTGTCAAACCCGGAGAAGGTACGGTCACTGCTACCTTCCATATCCCAGATAGCGAATTTGAAGACTTAAAAGAACTATTAAAAAAAGAGAAAAAAACCATTCGAACTTATGAAACCGAAGTGGTCGGCGAAGATGGTAAAACCGTCGCCAAAATTACAAAGGATTTATACATTCGAAGGTTGGTATAGAACTCTAAAATTGGATTCGGTTGTTTCCATCAAACCCAGACCTGGGCAATCGAAATTCCAATTTGGATCTAGACTTAAGTCGAATATAAGATGCCCCCTTGGGACATTCTCCAGACCAAACATATCCTTGTCGAACTTCAGAAAATAACTCTTGTTTTATGGTCGTTCGATCAGAATTCAAAAATAATACTTCTACTAAAGGGCTTTTATTTGTGGTTTCTAAAAAGATTCGACCTGTCCTAGCAGAACCAAATTCCGAAAGTTTCCATTCCCAAACCTTCCCGTGAAATTCGTATTCATAGTTAGGTGATCCTGGAGGAAGAGTAGCTGCCGTTTGGTATTCTTTTAGTTGGTTTTTCCGAAACTCAGATCCAATTCCAGAATCCCAAAACCTTTGCGAATAAAAAAGTGCATAGTTCAAAGGAAGGCCGACAGAAAGGATGAGGAGTAAGGGGGAAAACCAAATTGTCTTTCTGAATTTATCAAAAGACTGAGAGTATCCAGTCCCTTTTTCCCCGAGAAGGATTAGATAAAAACAAAGAAAAGCCCCATCCGAGTTTTGGAACTGAACTCCAAAAAAAAGGGGAATCAGGAGTAGTGATGCCTGTTTCCAAAGACCCCTCTCCCACAAAAATACTCCGATATAGAACAAAAAGACAACTGCACCAAGAATCCCTAAGTCATGTACCAACCAAAGATAAAAGTTAGGTGGGAAGTCGATCAGTATGCTAGATGTTTTAGTTCCAATGCGGAAAGGATCGAGCATAGCAAGTGGGAAAGATCCAATTCCATTTCCGAGCCATAGATTGTTTTTGATTCCTTCCACGCAGATGGTCAGTAGTTCTGCTCGAACCAAATCCATTCGTTTGAGAGCTAAATATGGGTCTGATTTCCAAACCGGAAAGGCAGTCATGGTTCTTTTGGATAACTCAACTAGGGCCAGGTCCTTTTGTAAAAAACTAAGTCCATACAAAGTGAGAAATCCAAGGACTGGAATGAAAAAATACAATGCGACTCGTATGATTCTTTTTTTTGTGATAGAAATGATCCACAAATCGGTTGTTAGATGAATTATTCCGATAGCATTAGAGATGGTCCATACCACCCAAAATGCTTTCCCTTGTTTCAATCCAAGCCAAGTCACAAATAGAAAAGAAACAATCGCGAGCGCCAAACTTAATCTTTCTTTGGACTTACGCCAGTTGGTGATCAGTTTCGTAATCCAGAGTAATGAAAGGACGGGTAAGACCCAAGAAGCAGAACCTGAGTCTTGCAGAAGTCCCGTGGTCCGGCCTGCACTTACACTTTCTAAAGTCCCTTCGGAAAAAAAATCCAAACTCCAAAGGGATTGGATCGTCATCATTAGTAGATTGATTCCAAGTCCTAAAAAAATTCCGAACCGAATCTGCTCCGACAAACTATCCTTAGACGGTGTAGGCATAGACCTTTCTTCAGAAAACAAATACAACACCACAAAGGAAATAGGAACGAGAATCTTACAAGAAAGGCCCATGGCTTCTCTGGAAGAAAGAGAGGGAAAGTACAAGTACTCCTGGATACCAAGGCCTGTAACCAACCCAAGTCCTTGGTATTGGAAAAGACAGAGTACAGTCAAAATAAAAAGAAAAAGAACAAAACCAAAGTAGGTAGAATACCAAATCGGCAGGATGGATTTCCCTGTGGGGTTACGGATCATCCAATCGGTGAGGATTTGTTCGGATTGTTTGGGAAGAGAGGTTTCATTCCTACCTAGAAGGACAAGGATGACCTCCCGGCACCAAATCCCAAGGATGGCGCCAAGAAACAATCCCACAAGCTGGTAAGAACCCACCATGGGCAGTCCCGACATATAGGGAAGCCGAAGGAAAATGAAAACCCCAAGGCCAGTGAATATCCGTCCCCACTTCCTCTGATAGAATTGAGGAAAAAATCCAAAGGCAAATTGCAGAAAAAAGGATGGATAGAAGGATTGAGCCGGTACTGGCTCCACATACCGATGGAGGTTCCAAACGGAGAAAGTACATAAGAAAAAGAAAAGGATATCTGAAATAGGTAAAGAACGCAGGCGACCTAGAAAACTCACGATAGAAAGAGTTTAGAGCGTGGCGTGGCGAATCAATTGTAAATTTAAAAGAATTGGGAGAATTCGGGGTGGGTTTAAAGAAAAAGAATAAAGGATTCTCTTAATCTAGAGAATCCACATCCATTCCGGTCGCAGGATAAGCAGACAAAGAATCCATGCGGTAACCAGCACGGTTTCGGCTTTTCGCCATTTGTTCTGCAAATTCTACAGTAAATCTTGTCCACGGGAGCGCCTTGAGCCTTGCAATAGGAATTTTTTTCTTCGTTCCTTCGCAGATCCCATAGGTTCCGTTTTCAATCTTTTCTAACGCAAGTTCGATCTCACGTAGAGTTTCAATTTCGTTTTCAGTCAAAACAGAAGTTAAGGCCTCTGAATTGAGTTCGGATGCGATGTCCGCAATATCCCCCATCTCCTTCAATCCAGAAGGAGAACTGGTGTCTTCCCATTGGTTGAGTTTGATGAGAAGCGACTCTTTTTTCTCTTGGAGGAGCTCACGCACCTCTTCGATGAACTTTTTGTCGACTCCCTTCTCTGAAGATTTTGCAGCTGGTTTCGGCATCTTATCCCTTAGACTTTGGATTCCTTGTGATCAGTATGTGATTTGCAAAATTTGCAATATTTTTTAGTCACAAGTTTTTCCGACTTAGTCTTCTTATTTTTAGTCTGGAAGTAATTTGACCGCCCAGGTATCGCACATGGGACACAGGTTAGTTTTATGATTTCTCTCATAATTTATGCCATGACGTACCGACCCCATATATAGTCAATCGACAATAGCGGGTTTTTTCGGTTCCTTTCTGAAATAGGTCGCAAATAAACTTCCCAAGAGCGAATGAGTCAAACTCGATAAAGCACTAGGAATGGCGGTGCTCGGATCTAGAAAGTGGGTCCGAGCCAAAACCGCCCCGAGCCCGGAATTTTGCATCCCCACTTCAATCGAAATGGTTTTTGCCGTTTTGGGATTTTTGGTGAGATAAAAGCTAAAGATCCCTCCCAGTCCAAACCCGCCTAGATGCAAAAGAATCACCGCAAAAAAAATGCGAAAGTCCGATTGGAGGATGGTTTCTTTTCCACTCGCAATGATAGAAGCCACAATCATCGCAATGAGTAAAACAGAGAGAACCGGAAAGAAATCCTGAATCTCTTTTGTGAGTTTCGGGAAGAGTGACTTTAAAAACAAACCAAGAGCCACAGGAACTAAGATCACTTGGAAGGTAGTGATCACAAGACCCAAACGATCGATCTCCAACCGACTGCCAATGAGAAGGGCCACAAGAAAAGGTGTCATAAGGATTCCAAGGATGGTAGAGACAGAAGTTAAAGTCACACTCAAAGGAACATCGGCTTTCGATAAGAAGGTAATGACATTGGAGGCAGTTCCCCCAGGACAACAAGACACAAGGATAAGTCCCACTGCATAGGGTTCTGGCAATTGGAATACATAACCTAACGTATAACCAAGAACTGGCATGATAGTATATTGTAAAACCGTTCCAATCAAAATAGGTTTTGGCTGTTTTAAAATACGAACGAAGTCCTCTGCCTCAAGTGTCAGTCCCATCCCAAGCATAATAGCACCGAGGCTATACGTGATCCAAGAACCTTGAAACCAAATGATCTTTTCTGGATATATAAATCCAATCCCTGAGATAAGAAGTAAAACCAAAGGGAAGGCATTCACGATTTGTTTAGAAATTTTTGTGAACATATTGGATGGATAAACTCTTCGCTTAACTTAAGCTCAAGTATTCTTTTAGGGCATCTCTCACTCGGACTACATGTTCTTCTTCAATCGCAATATGAGGTGCCATTCGGAGCCTACCCAACCGCACAGCAGTTGTGATCCCTTTTTGTTTTAAGAAAGATTGGATGGCTTCTGGTTGGAATTTGGAGGGATCTTTATGACCCGTGATGGCAAGAATCCCTGTTTTAATAGTGGGAAAAGCATCCGATTCCAAAGAAAATCCAAGTTCATGGAGAGCTTTTTTAAAAAGATCCGCAACTTCATAGATACGATCTCTCACTCGAGAAAATCCAAGTGTCGACAACATCCGAAGGGATGCATAAAAATAAATCCAATCATTGAAATTGATGGTACTTTGTTCAAATTGGTCGGCGGCTGGTTTCCATTCATCTCTATAAGGAAAATAACTGGAATCGTTGACCACACTCGCTTGGCCTTTGAAAATAAGCTTAAATCCTTTGGATTCTTCTTTGGATAAATAAACAACCCCAAGTCCTAAGGGACCGAGTAACCACTTCCAAGCAGCAAAGGCACAAAAAGCCACTTTGATTTTTCCAAAATCGAGGGCAATATGTCCTACGGCTTGGCTTCCATCAATCACAAGTTTGGTGTGATGGTTCTCACAAAGTTGGGATACGGCTTCCAGATCAAAAACCACACCTGTGCACCAATGAACAGGTGATAGGCTAAGGATATATACATTCCCTTTTTCTAACTCCTGTTTTAGATTGAAAAGAAATTCTTCGGGAGTTTTTCCCACGGGGATAAATTCTAAACTGACTCCCTTCTCTTTCCAATGTTCCCAAGGATACACATTACTTGGGTATTCGTTCTCCAAAACTAAAATCCGTTTCCCTTTTGGAATCTGGATGCTATGGGAATAAAGATTGATTCCTTCACTTGTGTTATGTACGATTCCTATCTCAGAAGGATCACAAGCGAGAATTTCTGCAATATATCCACGAATGGAGGCTTTGATCGCAGGTTCGGCAAAGTTCGGAGCAAAGATACCGTACTTGGCATATTCCTGAAAGTAGAGATTCATCATCTCGATGGCATAAGTGGAGACAGGTGTGGTTCCGCAATAGTTCAACCAAACAGAATCAGCTTGTACAGGAAAGTATTGGGAGATCCCTTTCCAGTTTGCAAAGGGAGGAAAAGAGGGAAGTTCAGAGTGATTAGGAAGCATTCAAAAATAGAAATATCTGAAGCGACAGAAGAGAAAAGTAAAAAAAAATGGAACCGTGCTCTCTTCTCGGATTTACCTCTCACGGTCGGCGTTTAGTCACAATATCGCCCTTTTCCGCAAACTCATTGGACCCAAAACCAAGTTTACTGCCATCATCAAATCCAATGCCTATGGGCATGGACTCCTCGCCACGGCTTCCATCGCCCTCGATGCTGGTGCGGATTATTTGGGGGTCAATTCTTTAGAAGAGGCCTTATCCATTCGCAAGGTTTTTTCCAAAGCAACAGTTCTCATTATGGGGAGCATTCCCAACTTAAAAGAGAGAAAGGAGTCTCTCGCCGATGAAAATTTTTGGGTGATGGTCTCTCGTGTGGAAGAAATGGAAATCTTAGCCAAACTTTCCCCCACTCCCAAAATCCATTTAAAAGTCGATACAGGAATGTCAAGACTGGGAATTCCAACAAATAGTGCCGAAGTCCTTGCCAAAGAAATTTTTGAGAAAAAACTCCCTCTTTCTGGGATTGCCACTCACTTTGCGAGTACAGAAGATTTTACAGAACATAGTTATTCTATGTTACAATTGGGAAGATTCCAAGATACTATTGATACATTCGCCAAACACGGGTTTATTGACCTAATTTGTCATTGTGCTTCTTCTGCCTCTGCAATGTTATTTTCGGAAGCAAGGATGGATTTGGTTCGTGTGGGGATTTCTCTCTATGGACTTTGGCCAAGTCTAGAAACCAAACTTTCTCTCTCTCTTATGAAAAAAGATGTAGGGATGTTGAAACCAGCACTTACGTGGAAAACACAAATCCAACACATCCAAAACCTAAACCAAGGAAGTTTTATTGGTTATGGGTCCACATATAAGACCACTCACGATACGAAATTGGCAGTTGTTCCCGTCGGATACTATGAGGGACTGGATCGGAAACTATCCAATAATGGATATATGTTAGTTCGTGGTGAACGTGCTAAAATTTTGGGAAGGATCTGTATGAATATGACTATGCTCGATATCACACATATCCCAGATGCATCCATTGGTGATGATGTAGTCATTATCGGAAAATCTGGAAACGAAACCATATCAGCAGATGACCATGCGACTTGGACGGGAACTATCAATTATGAAGTGGTAACAAAAATTCTAGGATCCTTTCCCCGCATCATAGAAGACTAGAGGATTTATATGTCAGAAAGACAAATTTATAACTGGAAAAATCATAGACTCACTTATGTAAAACATAAGTCACTCAATCCCAAGTCCAAAGAGACAATTGTTCTCATTGGTGGTTGGTGTTCGGCGGCAGGGTATTGGGGTCTTAACATTCCTTTTTTTCGTGAACTAGGAGATGTCATTGAACTCGACTTAGTCGGTCATTATCCGGCAGAAATATTTGATCAAAAAAAAGGTTTAACCCTCCAAGACTTTTTAGAAACACAAGCACAAGGAATTTGGGCCTCTGCGGGAGAAAAGGACATCACACTCGTTGGCCATTCTACTGGTGGGATGGCGGTCCTTGCGATTGCTTCTCTATTCCCACAAAGGATCAAACAAGTGATTTCCATTGCTCCTTTTGTTCATGGTCCAGTTCCTGGGATTTTAAAAATCGGAGTGGTCGGACTTCGTGCCAACTTAGGTAGTTTTTTCGATTTTGGATTTAAAGTGGGGAAATCTCTCCCAAAAGCCTTACAAATTGGATTTTCCTATGGTGTGTACGACTCTGCAGCCTTCCATGCAAGAGAAGAAATCAAACAATTCTTAAAAGAATATAACCCACAATTTGAATGTTTGAATCCAAGACAAATCCTTATGATTCTTGAGATGTTAGATCGCACTGACATTCGGCCCATTGTGTTTGGAAATAGAGTTCCCACCCTCATCATGCGAGGAGAAGAAGATCCCATCATCCCAGGAAAGGACGTAATGGAATTAGAAAGAACCACTCCTCATGTAAAAGCAGTTTTATTTTCTGAATGTGGACATTTTGTACACATGGAAAAACAAAAAGCAGCAGAAAAAGTGATGAAAGACTTTATCCTAATGAAAAAATCTTCAACGACAAAAAAATCTTTTTTTTAAAACAGACGATGGTTCAAACTCGGGAGTTGATTTCTAATATCGCTTAACTTTTGTAAGTCGATATCGGCAATGGCAAATCCTTCCTCATTGTCTATTTCATCTAAAATTTCTCCCCAAGGGGAAATGATAAGAGAATGACCAAAGGTTTTGCGTTTCCCATGCGGGTCATGGATTCCCGTTTGCCCCGGCGCTAACACATACATAAAATTTTCGATCGCTCGAGCTCGAAGTAATACATGCCAATGCGCTTCTCCGGTGGGGACAGTAAAGGCTGCCGGCAAAAAACATAACTCTACACCCTTCTCCGAAAGACTGCGAAATAGTTCTGGAAATCGAATGTCGTAACAAATTGCCGAAGAGATTTTTCCGTATTCTGTTTGGATGACATCGGGAACCTTTCCTCCACTTTCCGTGGAATTAGATTCACTATAATTGAATCCATCACCTACAACTGCGTTGAAAAGGTGGGCTTTATGATAACGAAATACTTCTTTTCCACTTGGGTCAGTAATGACAGCCGTGTTGTATACTTTACCAGTAGGAGCCTTGGTCGGGAATCCTCCCCCCAAAAGGTAGATCCTCAAGTCTTTTGCTGTCTCTTTTAGAAAAGCGGTCGTCTCCTCTTCGATTTGACCGAGGAGATTTTTTTTCTCCGATTCTGTTCCCATAAAGGAAAAGTTTTCAGGAAGGCCTATGACTTTGGCACCAGCACTGGCCGCCTCTTCCACAAGTTGCCTACACTTAGTTAGGTTATTTGAGACTCTTGCTGTACTTGTGACTTGCACTGCGGCGGCTTTAAATTTCATTATCATAAATGAGGTCTTTTATGAACCACCATTCTGAAAAAATCAATCATATCTTGGAAGCTCTTCCCTATTTGATCAATTATTCGGGGAAAACCATTGTCATCAAGTATGGCGGGGCTGCCATGGTGGAAGAAGAATTAAAAGCATCTTTTGCTGAAGATATTGTACTATTGAAGTATTTAGGAATCAATCCCGTTGTTGTCCACGGTGGTGGCCCAGAAATCAACGCTCTGATCAAGTCTCTGAACCTGAATACTCAGTTCATTCGTGGCCATAGGGTCACAGATGAAGCCACCATGGAAGTGGTGGAGATGGTTCTTACGGGAAAGGTGAATAAACAGATTGTTTCTCTCATCCAAGAAAAAGGTGGAAAACCAGTTGGTCTATCGGGTAAAGATGGCGGACTTGCGATTGCAGAAAAGTATCTGATGGAAGTCGAAGGGGAAGACGGCAAAGTTCAAAAAGTGGACTTAGGACTTGTGGGAGAAATTGCGGAAGTGGATCCCAAAATTTTATTCACCTTACAACGTGAAGGTTTTATTCCTATTATCTCTCCTGTCGCCATGTCAAGAGATGGCCAAACACTCAATATCAATGCTGACACAATGGCAGGTGCGATTGCACAAGCTCTCCATGCAGACAAACTCATTTTACTCACCGACACACCCGGCATCCTCATTGACGGCCAATTGGTAACGGGTCTCAAAAAGGCAGACATTCACAAATATATAAAAAGTGGACAGATCTCTGGTGGCATGATACCTAAAGTAGAGTGTTGTTTGGGAGCGATTGACTCAGGAGTCAAACGAGCCCACATCATTGACGGTCGAGTTCCCCATTCCGTCTTAATTGAAATATTGACGAACCAAGGGATTGGAAGTTTGATCGAACAAGGATAGATTCGGATGCCTACAAAACTACTGACATTAAGTCTGATTTCAGACATTACAAGCCGAATCAACTCTCACGAAGATTTGGACACTCTACTCAGCGAAATCATGGGTATCACCCGCGATGTTCTCCAAACAGAAGGATCTTCCCTTCTTTTATATGATAAAGAAAATGATCAGTTAGTGTTTAACACAACCAGTGGATTAAAAGAAGAGTCCCTTGCTCACCTAACAGTCCCAAGGGGAAAAGGGATTGCCGGGATGGTTTTAGAGACTCTCAAACCAGAAATTGTCAACGATGCTGCCAATGACCCAAGGATATTCAAAGCCATTGATCAAAAAGTGGGGTATGTTACAAGAAATCTTCTCTGTGTTCCCATGATTGCCCAAGGAGAAGTACAAGGTGTACTGGAAGCTGTAAACTCTCTCGACAATCGTGATTTCAATCATACCGATATCAAAATTTTAAAGTATCTATCTAACTTAGCAGCCATTGCTGTCAAGAACCGACTTCTTATCGACAACCTAAACCTACGAGCCAACGAACTCAATTGCCTATTCCAAATTTCCCAGGCCCTTGCTAACATCCAAAGTTCTGACGAATTTATGGATCTTGCGGTCAAAACCATTTCAGAAGTTTTACAAGTGGATAGGGTTTGTCTCAACTTCGAAAAAATTGAAAAGAAAGGCCTTCCTAGATCCAAATCCAAAGGTTTTTCAGACCAAATCCATGATGAAGATGTAGAAGTTTTACTCTATGCTGATAAAGCCGATTGGATGTTCAAAGGATTCAAAATTATTTCTGCAAACTCCCCCCAAGGAATCCAACTCACACACAAAGGGCTTTTCCAACACAGTCTGATCATTTTCCCCATCCTAAAAAACAAAGAATGGCTCGGTTCCCTAGTGGTATCTGACAAAACATCTCGCACTCGATTCGATGAAATGGACATTCGTATTTTACGAACCCTTACCAACCAAGTCGGGGAAGCTTATACAGCATTGCAAGTGAAGATACAAAGTGAACGTTTAAAAAACATAGACCGCGATATGCAAGTGGCAGCTATGATCCAGAAACACTCACTGCCCATCATTCCGAAACAATACTCGCTATTAGAGTTTGATACCTACTACCAAGCATCAAGAGAAATTGGTGGAGACTTCTATGATATGGTAGTCCATGGAAAAGATGAAGTCTCTGTGATCATTGCCGATGTTTCAGGAAAAGGAACTCCTGCGGCACTCTTTATGGAATTTTCGAAAACAGTATTGCAACAAGAAGTTTCGAAAACCACTTCTACTAGCGAAGCACTCTTCAATGCAAATAAAATCTTACAGGACAAATCAGGTTTCCTTATGTTTGTCACTGCTATGCTTGTACGGATCAATATGACTAAAAAAGAATTAACCTATTCTTCCGCAGGTCATAATATGCAAATCATCTATCGTAAAAAACATCATAAAATCCAACACCTTTCTGGAAAAGGCCAACCGATGGGAATTGGGAATTGTGAATTTTCCGAACATACGGTGAGTTATCTCCCTGGGGATTTGTTAGTTCTATACACAGATGGTGTGACAGAAGCTATGAATATGAAAGAAGAACTCTTCTCGGAAGAAAGGTTAGAGTCAGTGATTCTATCTCATATCAATGATCCACCAGAAGTCGTGAGACAGGCCATTTTACAAAAAGTAAGTGAATTTGTGGGCGAAGCAGAACCCCACGATGACCTATCTCTCTTTATTATTCGTCTAAACTAATAATAAGGAGTTTTTATGAAACGCATTCTATATGCAATAGCAGTGACCTTACGATTGGATAAACTGCATAAAGCCATGTTAGATGCTGTTATAGAAACACGTGTCAAAAACGCGCTACAAACATCTGACAAATTACGCAAAGAACAAGATCGTTTGCGAGAAAAAGATTTTCGCAAACAACTAGATGACTTACAGAACAATCACAACAGCAGTTTTGAAAATTATAAACTGGAAACTGAAAATCTAATTCGAATTTTTAAAAACCAAATCCTGGTAGAAAAAAAAGAAGTTCTAAAAGAACGAGAAGTAGTTCGGGAAATGCAACGCCAAGCCATGATCCGCGAAAACAGATTCCAACACTATATCTTACGATTCAAAGAAATCTTATTTGTAAATAAAAAGGTGGTGGAATCCATCCAAAGTCTTGTAAAAGTTGAATCCAACATCGAAGATCTGTTATACGAAATTGACAACTACGATGAAAGCAAATTCATCAAAAAACCAGAAATGATTTTGGATACTGAGTTTCTAAAAGAACTCCACCAAAAAGAGGAAGAGATCCGAGACAATATCCTCAAGTTCCAAAAAAAAGTGGAAAACAGCTGATCTAAAAAGATCAGCTCTTCGCCTTCATCACATTCGGCTGGCCAGTCGAGGCAAGCAGTGCTCGCCATAAAGTACTTCTCTCTGGCCGAAGGACCTTTCTTTCGGCAATCGCTAAGGAAATTGGCATGACTGTAAACACATTGTTCCAAATTCCCACCACACAACCCGTTCTACCGGCAAAGGCAGCATGCACTGCGTTCTGAGCGAGAAATCCACAGAATACAGAGTCTTCTGCATTGGCAGGAACGGAGCGAATGATATAACTTGGATCTATATATTTTAAGTTGAGTGCGACATTTTCTTTTTTGAAGTATTCTGTGATTTTATCCTTAATAAAAATCCCAATATCCGCCAACTTCTTGTTACCCGACTGGTCTTTTTCACCCTTGTCTTCAAAATACTTTTGACCAGCGCCTTCTGCTACAATGATTACCGCATGTCCTCTTCTTTGTACCCGTTCTTTCAATACAGTAAGAAAGGCACCCTCTCCTTCTAAATCAAAATCAAGTTCAGGGATGAGTACAAAATTTACATTTTTGGAAGCAAGGGCCGAATTAACCGCAATAAAACCGGAATGTCTTCCCATTAGTTTCACAAGTCCAATTCCATTGGGAGCCCCTTTGGCTTCTTCGTGAGCGCAGTTCACTGCTTCCACCGCCTTACTAAACGCAGTCGAGAAACCAAATGTCTTTTGAACATAATTGATATCATTATCAATCGTTTTTGGGATTCCCACAATGGCGATGTCTTCTTTTCGTTTGCGAATTTCCGCTTGGATGGCCTGAGCTCCACGAAGAGTCCCATCCCCACCGATACAGAATAACATCTTCACTCCATAAAGGCACAATGTATCGACCATATCTCCAATATTTTGATTCCCACGAGAAGATCCTAAAATGGATCCACCGAAGTTCATAATGTGAGCCACTTTGTCGGGTGTGAGTTCCACGGGTCTATGCCCAAATTTTTTGACAAGACCTTCATATCCAAAAGGAAATCCCAAAATACGAGGCACTTTGTACCGGTAATGAAGCTCCATCACCAAAGCGCGAATGACATCGTTGATTCCTGGGCAAAGACCCCCGCAAGTGACAATGCCCGCAGTGACCTCTTCCGGACGAAAGTAGATCTTCTCTTTGGGACCAGCTTGTTCAAAAAATACAGGGCTGGTCTCTACAGTCTTTTTGGCATCGGCATGACCTGAAAATATAGTTTGGAAAAGTACGACGGAGTTGTCTTCCGTCCAATAGTCATACCCTGCTGGGTTTGGGATGGTACAGGGACCAAATTGTTCAACCTTGGTATCGTTTTCATTCATCGGTTAAACTTATAACAAAAAAAGAGCGAGAAGAAAGCAAATTTCATTGCCAAACTAAGGAAAAGCAGGCAGAAATGCTTTTAGATGCTTAAAAAGATAGTACTACCTACCATTCTCGTTGCCATGACGAGCCTTACTATTTTTGCACAAGGCCTACCCTTCTTTTCTAGTTATTCTTTCTCAGATCCTAGAGCTTCTTTATTCCAAGTCGGCGGCTCACATAACGGAAATTTGGCGATACTAATCCCTTTTCGTTTTCCAAAAGAGTTGGAACTCGGATTCGATGGTAAACTTCCTAAATCCGATGACCCCATGGCGGGGATTCAAATTTTTTCACCCATAATTCCGTTTTCTACAACTAACCCCTACAGAAACCCAGAAGGGAATTTTGATGTCCGCCCTGAGCGAATGAACTCAGCTCTACTTTCCTACCAACCCAATGTCACTTATGTGTATTACCGCAATGGTTTTACTTTTGATTTAGGACTCAGCATAGGAATGTCTATGAACCAAGGTGCTTCTGGGTATGTGGATGTGGCAGAATCTAGAGTGCGGATCAAATACCGACTCAACCGTAATTTGTTTTCCTTTATTAAAAACTCTCGTTGGGAACTCTTTTTGCAACTGTCAGAACTTCATCGTTTTGATAACGATATCAATAGTCGTCTCAATTCTTCCATTCGTGCACAAGAACCTTCCAGAACCAACTTTGTGGGAAGACAAGTCTACGTAACACCAGGAATTAGCATTTCTAACAGCAATCTAACTTTAGAAGGAATGGTAAGAGTTCCTCTGAACGCAAGGGAAGCTGGTCGAACTCTGGATGAACTTTGGGCGCCAGAAATCCAAGGAAACTTAGGCCTCAAGTATTATATGCCTGTGGCCCCATCATCTAACGCTAATTAGAAACTTTCATTTCGAAAGTTGCTAAACTGACAATCACCAACATTTCTAAAACAAAATACAATTCACCAAAGATAGTTGTCTGATCCAAATTCAAAATTAGATAAACCATAGTTACCAAACAGTACAAAAAGTTTGCACTGGCTATCACACGTAAATAAAACTTCCACTGGAACGGATTCAAAAAATAACATAACAAAGAATAAATGGCATAAACGATCGGCAATATTGATAATGTATAAAGTGTTTCTAAAGGCATCCCCAGGAAGTCGATAAAGAGAGGTAACACAAAAGCAAGTAACACAGCAGAAAGAATGGCACCAAGACCATCCAAAAGAAATATATACCGGGGATTGTTTTTAAAAAATACCATTGAATCTACCATTGTTCTATCTTTGCTTTATATGGCGCATCGAATTTGATTCAATGCGAAAATCGAATCGAATCACCGACCGGGCTCTACGCTGCAATCTTTCCAAAATGATTCTGTACAATATTATATTCTGATTAAGGAAAGGATTTCCGCTGCGATCCCTTGCGCAAAGGTCGTTAAATTTTACTCACAAACCGCTTCCAAGACAAATCCACATCCATCTTAGAAATCATTTCTTTTTTACGAGAGATCCGAAACTCATGTTTGCTTGCCTCAGGGATCTCATTCCAAACAATCAAAGTTTCTTCTGTCGGGCAACTGGATTCACCACAACTCACTTCCAAAATTTCTAACTCTGCTTCCTTAGGAATATTAGTATATTCCTCCAGCCATGTGGCAAGTTTCGAATGGAAGGGAAATCCACCGCCAAGGGTTCCTTTGGCAACAGACTTCCATCCATGATTGTGACTCTTTTCAATGAAACTCACCTGATCCCCCTAAACGTCGTAAACGTTTTCTCTTTAAGTCTTAGACTTACGAGAAGGGTCATAGTTGAGAATCGGTGACAACCAACGTTCCACTTCGGATTTTTCCATGGATTTGTCCTGTGAATAGGTAACCACCTGGTCTTCGTTAATTTTACCAATGGCAAAATACTTTGACTCTGGGTGAGAGAAATAATACCCACTGACGCTACTTGCCGGCCACATTGCGCAGGATTCTGTGAGTTGGATTCCCGCATTTTTTTCCACATCCAGAAGTTTCCAAATTTTCTTTTTCTCTGTATGGTCAGGACAAGCAGGATACCCAGGTGCCGGACGAATGCCACGGTACTTCTCACGAATGAGGTCTTCTGTGGTTAGGTTTTCGTCCTTTCCAAATCCCCACTCTTCACGCATTCTATGGTGCATGTATTCTGCAAAAGCCTCGGCAAAACGGTCCGCAAGGGCCTTCACTAAAATAGAATTATAATCGTCTTGTTTGGCCTCGTAAGTTTTTGCTAACTCTTCAATTCCATGCCCTGCAGTGACTGCAAAAAAACCGATATAGTCATTTTTATCTTTTTCTTTGGGCGCAATAAAATCCGCCAAACTATAGTTTGGTTGATTTGTCATTTTGACAGTTTGTTGGCGTAACATCGGATAGAGTCCCAAAGATTTGTTTTTGGAATCATCTTCAAAAATTTCGACAACTTCCCCATGAGAAACTGCCGGGAACATTCCCACAACGGCTCTTGGTTTAAGAGAAGGATTCTCCAACATTTCCTTCAAAATGATTTGTGCATCATTGAACAAAGAAGTCGCTTCTTTTCCTATGATTGCATCTTTAAGAATCTGAGGATAGCGACCTTTGAGTTCCCAAGCTAAAAAGAATGGGGACCAATCTATAAAGGGGAGCAAATCTTTCAAGTTCACATCATCGATTTTTTTTACTCCCGTAAAACTTGGCTTTGGTGGAGTATAGCCATCCCATTTCGCATGGAATTTGTTTTTGATCGCATCCTGGATCGGTAAAATGTTCCGTTCATTCTCACGAGAATAAAATTCTTCTCGGATTCGAGACTGTTCTTCAACAACAGTCTTTGCATAATCCGCCGATGTTTGTGGATTGAGAGCACTGTTCATCACATTTACAACACGAGATGCATCCATCACATGAAGCACTGGCTTCGAATACTGTTCAGCGATTTTTACAGCAGTGTGCGCTGGTGAAGTAGTTGCCCCACCAATGAGAAGTGGAACTTTGAATCCTTGGCGTTCCATTTCTTTGGCAACATAAACCATTTCATCAAGAGATGGCGTAATGAGACCTGAAAGTCCAATGGCAGCTACGTTTTCTTTTTTTGCTGTTTCTAGAATTTTTTCGCAAGGAACCATTACACCAAGGTCAATCACCTCATAGTTGTTACATGCAAGAACAACACCCACAATATTTTTTCCAATATCATGAACATCACCTTTCACGGTTGCAATGAGAAATTTTGCTTGTTTACTTTCGTCTTTTTGGTTTCGCTTTTCTTCTTCCATGTAAGGAAGTAAGTAGGCCACGGCTTTTTTCATCACTCGTGCACTTTTTACTACTTGTGGAAGAAACATCTTTCCGGCACCAAAAAGTTCCCCCACTACTTTCATTCCATTCATGAGAGGCCCCTCAATCACTTCGAGTGGCCTTGCAAAACTTGTTCTTGCTTCTTCTGTATCTTGCGTTACAAATTCATCTATTCCTTTCACAAGAGCATGAGTGAGACGTTCTTCCACAGATCCGCTTCTCCAAGCATCATCTTTCTTTTGGACTTTAGCTTCCCCATGAAAGGTAGCTGCAGCATCAATCAAACGTTCTGTGGCATCGGAGCGACGATTCAGAATTACATCTTCAATCAGTTCGAGTAAATCTTTGGGAATTTGTTCATAAACTTCTAACATCCCTGCATTCACAATTGCCATATCCATTCCTGCTTGGATGGCATGGTATAAAAATACGGAGTGCATCGCTTCCCGAACGGGGTTATTCCCACGAAAAGAAAAGGAAATATTACTTAAGCCCCCAGATACTTTGGCACCAGGACAAATCTGTTTGATCTCACGAGTGGCCTCAATAAAATCCATCGCATAGTTATTATGTTCTTCGATCCCTGTGGCTACAGTAAGAATGTTCGGATCAAAAATAATATCTGTCGGATCAAAATCTAATTTATCCACAAGAAGGTCGTAAGCCCGTTTACAAATGCGGACTTTGTCATCTTTTGTTGCCGCCTGCCCTTGTTCGTCGAATGCCATAACTATCGCTGCAGCGCCAAATCTTTGGATCGTGCGAGCGTGACTAAGGAAAACTTCTTCTCCTTCTTTCAAAGAGATTGAATTGACTATGGGTTTTCCTTGGATGCATTTTAATCCAGCGAGTAACACAGACCATTTGGAAGAATCCACCATAAAGGGAACTCGTGCAATGTCCGGTTCTCCTGCGATTAGATTTAAAAACTTGGTCATCGAGGCTTCCCCATCTAGGAGAGCTTCATCAAAGTTGATATCTATAATGTTAGCACCAGCTTGCACTTGTTGAAGAGCCACTTGCACCGCTTCTTCAAAGTTACCATCTAAGATGAGTTTTTTGAATTTGGGAGATCCCGTTACATTGTTTCTTTCCCCAATATTGATAAACCCTTGGTCTTTAGTAAGTTTTAAAGGTTCAAGCCCTGCAAAAGTACTTAGTTTCGGTTGTTCCCTTAAAGGGCGGGGAGCAATGTTAGAGACTGCTTCTTTGGCAGCTCGTATATGATCTGGTGTAGTTCCGCAACATCCACCGACGATGTTTAAAAAACCTGCTTCTGCAAAGTTTTTCATCCAACCACCAAACTCTTCTGGCGTTTGGTCGTACCCACCAAAGGCATTGGGAAGCCCTGCATTCGGATAACAAGACACATAACCTTCGGCTACACGAGAAAGTTCTTCGATATAAGGACGCATCTCACCGGCACCGAGCGCACAGTTGATTCCAACAGCGAGAGCTTTGGCATGTTTGATCGATATATAAAACGCTTCGCCCGTTTGGCCGGAAAGTGTTCTACCAGAGGCATCGGTAATCGTCACCGAAAGCACAACGGGGATACGAATTTTACGTTCTTCGAACACCTTCTCAATCGCAAAAATACAAGCCTTAAGATTTAAAGTATCAATATTGGTTTCTGGTAAAAGTAAATCTACACCCCCATCTAGGAGTGCCGAAACTTGTTCATAAAAACAATCCACTAACTCATCAAAGGTGACAGCGCGGAATGCAGGATTGTTAACATCCGGAGAGAGCGAAGCAGTTTTTACTGTCGGTCCAATGGAACCTGCAATGAACACATCTTCTTTCCCAGTTTTTGCTTTATACTTAGCTACTGCATTTTTAGCACAGGTCACGGCCGCAAGATTTAGATCCCGAACCGCTGACTCCATTTGGTAGTCCGCCTGGGAGACAATATTCGAACTAAAAGTATTGGTTTCAATGATATCGGCACCAGCTTCTAGGTATTCCAAGTGGACCGATTCAATGATATCAGGGCGGGTGATCGCCAAAACATCGTTATTCCCTTTGATGGAAACTGGCCAATCCTTAAAACGATCTCCACGGAAGTCATCTTCTTCCAAAGAATGTCTTTGGATCATGGTGCCCATAGCACCATCTAAAACGAGAATTCTCTCATTAATTAGTTTTAAAAGGGATTTGGAGGAAGGATTGGTATATTCAAATTTCATATAATTATATTAGTATATAGTAAAAGGGTGCAGGGCCTAAGCCATACACCCCTAATTCATTTATTTACTCGAATCGGAACACTTCGCACCTTTGAGGGGTGGTTTTGTAGTCACAATTACCGGGAATTTGTTTGCTTCTTTTGCGTTTACTTCGATAGAAGGTTTGTGTTTTTCCGGAACATCATAGTCCGGGAAAATCGCATCAATTGGACATTCGTATTGACAAGCATTACAATCAATACAAGTGTCCGGATCAATGTACAAAGTGTCCGGAGCTTCATGAAAAGCTTCCACCGGACAAACTGCTGCACAACTCGTGTATTTACAATCAACGCAAATTTCAGTTACAACATAAGCCATGAGAAACTCCATTGCCCCTTTTGGATTCCACCAAAAAGGGCGATTTTTTTAGTATCGGTAGTGGTCAGGTTTGTATGGACCTTCGAGTGGAACGCTGATGTAATCAGCTTGTTTTTGAGTTAGTTTTGTTAAACGAACTCCTAACTGTTCTAAATGAAGTGCTGCCACTTTTTCATCCAAGTGTTTTGGAAGACGATGTACGCCCAATTCATATTTTGTAGTATAGAGTTCGATCTGTGCCAAAACTTGGTTAGTGAAAGAACTAGACATTACAAACGATGGGTGACCAGTAGCGCAACCAAGGTTTACCAATCGACCTTCTGCAAGAACGATAATGGATCTACCGTTAGGGAAAGTGTATTTATCAACCTGAGGTTTGATTTCTTTTTTGATCACACCTTTTTCAGAATTCAAACGAGACATTTGGATTTCTGTATCAAAGTGCCCGATGTTACAAAGAATCGCACCGTCTTTCATCGCTTTCATGTTTTCAAGTGTGATGATGTCATCATTTCCCGTTGCCGTTACAATGATGTCTGCATTTTCAATTGCATCTTCTACACGAAGAACTTGGTATCCTTCCATTACTGCTTGAAGAGCACAAATTGGATCGATTTCAGTAACAATCACTCGTGCACCGAAGTTACGAAGAGATGCTGCAGAACCTTTTCCTACGTCACCGTATCCACAAACAAGTGCTACTTTACCAGCAAGCATCACGTCTGTTGCGCGTTTGATTCCGTCAGCAAGTGACTCACGGCAACCGTAGAGGTTATCAAACTTAGATTTTGTTACAGAGTCATTTACGTTGATTGCAGGGATTTTAAGAGTTCCCGCTTTCAATTTTTTATGAAGTGCGATCACACCTGTAGTTGTTTCTTCAGAAACACCTTTGATGTCTGCAAGAAGTTGTGGGTATTTTTCATGGATGTAGTGAGTTAGATCATGACCGTCATCAAGGATCATGTTTGGTCCTTTGCCACCGTCAAAAAATAGTGTTTGTTCAATACACCACCAGTATTCTTCTTCTGATTCGCCTTTCCATGCAAATACAGGGATTCCTGCTTTTGCAATCGCAGCGGCAGCGTGGTCTTGTGTTGAAAAAATGTTACAAGAGGACCAACGAATGTCAGCACCTAATGCAGCCAAGGTTTCAATTAGAACCGCTGTTTGGATTGTCATGTGAAGAGATCCACAAATTCTAGCACCTTTGAGTGGCTTAGAAGTTCCGAATTCTTTACGAAGAGCCATAAGGCCCGGCATTTCTTTTTCTGCCAAAATGATCTCTTCTCTTCCCCATTCTGCAAGAGAGATATCCTTCACTTTAAATGGCAATCTTTCTGTTTTTGTTTCAGTTGCTGTGGACATATTGTCCTCCTTCTTCTTTTGTTGCTTTGATAGTTAAAATTTTAAAACTAGATTCTGTTTGGATCTCATTCATAGAGCCCACGCGAAAACCTGCATTGGACAACCAAGATTCAAATAACTCTGGTTCAAATCCAAGCCAAAGGTCCGCAAAATTATCACGCATATACTCTGCGTTGTGTTTTCCTAAATCAACAATACACAAAACTCCACCTGGTTTTAGAACTCGTGCCACTTCTTCAAGTACAGTAGGTGGGTGTGAAATATGATGCATTACCATAGAAGCAACAACCGCATCACAGGAGTGAGTTGCCAAAGGTAAATGCTCCATAGGAGTTTGAATCAAACTCACACTAGGATTTTTTCCATAATGAGACGAAGCACTTTCAATCATTTTAGAGGAGTTGTCCACTCCTGTAACATGTTTGGCTTTGTTCAAAAGAAAAGGGATAAGCCCGCCAGGCCCACAACCCAAATCCAAAATATTTTCGCAAAGAGGGAGCTCCTGTAAAATCCAAGACCGGTAGAGTTTGGGATGTAGTGTCTCTTCTTGTAATTTTTCCCAACTTTCGGCAACTCCATCAAAAAAGGATTTTGATTTTCGTTCCCGAGTTTCCAGGATTTGGTGGACCATTCTTTGGTCCCTTTCCCTTGAGGGCAGGTCTTCTTTATAAGATAACAATAATTTGGTGAGTTCGAGTGGAAATTTAAGTTCTGTATCTTCTTCCTCAGGAAGGAAACTATAAACAAGGCTTCCTTCCCGACGAGATCCAATAAGTCCAGCCTCAGTGAGTATCTTCAAATGACGAGAGATCCGAGACTGTCCCATACCCAAAATTTCTACCACTTCATTCACAGAAAAGGCACCAAAACTGAGGATATGGAGGATCCGAATCCGCGTTTCATCGGATATGGCTTTGGTTGCGGAAAGCAGGTGGCCAGAGGGCCTAGACTGGGGAAGGGTTTCTATTGCCATATCCAAGATATCTACATATCAAGAAATCTTGATATGTAGATCCCGGCAAGCAAAATATGCAAGAATTTAGGAGATTTTGAAAAAGTTGATTTTTCTTTTTAGGGTTTCTGCTAAATTTGCAATCCCGTTGGAGGTGGCAGTCATCTCTTCGAGCCCAGCGGCGGTCCCTTGGGTCAAATCGTTGATACTGAAGATAGCCTGTGCCACTTCTCCGATTGCATTTTTCTGCTCTTCCATGGACAAACGGATGGCTTGGCTGATCTGGTTTACCTTGTCGACCTCTTCGCCTACCTTTTGGTTGATAATGAGTTGGTCCTTGGTACTGGCTTCAATGGTATCTGTCATCTCATTGAAGGAACTAACTCCTTGGATGATCCGTTGGATGAGAGAAATGGTAGTTTCAATGTTCTCTCGACCATTCTCAATCTCCTTTTCATTGGCTTGGATGAGTTCTCCAATATCACCGATAGACATCGCAGTTTTTTCTGCCAACTTTCCAATTTCATCGGCAACCACGGCAAATCCCCGTCCATAAACACCGGCTCGGGCCGCCTCAATAGCAGCATTTAACGCTAGTAAGTTGATTTGTTCAGAGATATTGTTGATAATTTCAATCACACTTCCAATTTCTTCAGAACTATTGCTGATTTTGGTGATAGAATTTCTCATCGAGTCCAAAGAAGCTTGGCCCGACCTTGCCTCTTCCGAAATCAGTGTTACATCCTTAGATGCCTTCCCTACTTGCCTTCCCGTCGCTTCAATCAAACTGGAAAGCTCCGCCATTTTTAATTTCAAAAAATCAACTTTGCGGAATTGGTCTTCTGCTTGTGCATCTACATTTTGGACAGCTGCCGAAATTTCCTCGATAGAAGCAGAAATTTCTTCTGCGGAAGCAGCCTGCGTTTGGGCATTGGAAGACAACATGTTAAGTGAAGCTGACATTTGTTCTGCGGAAGATGCCAGATCTTCTGAAAACGCCTGATTGGATCCTACCACTTCTGAAATTTGTTTTAACGTAGCGTTTAAACCCCGAGCAAGTCTTGCAAACTCATCGGAGGACTCCATTTTCGCGTTGTGGCGTAGGTCCCCAATTTCGATGTCTTGTAGGATCTTTCCAATGGTTTTCATTGGTTTGAATCTAGCAGTAAATAAAAGATAAATTGCTAATGCAATGAGTGCTGCTCCAATAATACTAATTACTGTTAGGCCCCTTAGAGAAGAGAGACTCTCCACCTCAATTTCTTTTAAATCAATTGTGGAAAAAAACTGAAGGCCATACTTTTCACTGACCTTTCTTCGTAGCAGGAAGGTAGATCCCTCCCAAGGATTACGAAAGGAATCCGTTTCTCCGGCATTTTTTGCCAAAGTTTCAAATTCAGAACCTTTAAAGCTATTCATTAAATACTTCGGATTGGGATGGTAAACCATAGTTGATTTCCTATCGAGTAGGAAAGAATACCCAGTGGTTCCAATCTTTACGTTTTTCAGAAAAGATTCCATTGCCTTCCCAACAAGAAACGGCATTCCCACCATACCAATGACGGTTCCATTGGCACTCTTTACAGGACTTGTCACCATAATCACGATATCGCCTTTAAATGGAGATTTTACAGCAATGCCAACATGGCTTTTGCCTTCCTTAGTGGCATTGATATTCTCCAATACATCTGGGTTAGAAGCTAAGGAATAACCTATGCTTGCTCCATTGGGAAGTCCAGAGGCAACAATGGGCACTCCCTCGGCGAAGGAAGCAATAAAAGCATTTTCCAAAAGTAATTGAGAGTCCCCGAGTACTTTCGAAAGCAACGGTTCTGCTTGTTTGTAATTTTTGGTTTCGAGGGCAGCCCTAATGACAGGTAAGGAAACCACTTCTTTCAAATTGGTTTCTACTGACTCAAAATAAACATTGATTCCGGCTTCGTTACTTTGATTGAAGTTATACAACTGATTCGAAAAGGCTTTTTCCAAAGACTTGGCATTGACATTGAATGCATAAATCAATAGGAAAATGGAAAGCACCATGACCATAAGCGAAAATATAATAGGAACCGTATTTCTTAAGTTTCTATAATAAGGAGAAATTCTTTCTTTTAGTTCTGCTTGAAAAATATCATCTTCCAAAACCAAATGAGATGCTTTTTCCAATAGGATAAAAGAAAACACAACGTTGAGAAGTGCTGTTAGAATGAGGACGCAAACGATATAAAACGAATCCGACTTACTAGTTTCGGGAAGGTAAAGAAGAGGACCAATAACGATAGGAAGAGCTAACGCCCACTGGGAACTTCCCACGAGAGCACCAATCACAGGCATCTTTGCAATTAGGTTCCAAACGGCAACGTAGGTTTTAGGATCCTTCTCCGTTTGGGACTCGAGCTCAACCAACCCCTTTTTGATGGCCTTTAGTTTTTTAGGAAAGATGAGTGAAGGGATGAGCAAACTCACAAGGGCCGCCGCAATGGTGGCACCAATGAAAGTTTTTATCTGATTATGACTTAAATCGACATAGAATAGAATTAATGCAATTCCGATTGGAACCACAATTCCCAAGGAAAAAACTTGGGAGGCGAGAGTGAATGCCCTTGCATAGCGTTTGTATAACTTCATTGAAACTTAGACCTAAGACGTAAGCTAAATTCCGCAATCCGTACGGCAAGGTTTTATGGATTTCCCCGAAGTTTTCCTAAAAAGAGAGTTTGACTCCCAGATTGGCAGAGTACAAGTCCTTTCCACCGTACAAGCCTTC
The DNA here is from genome assembly GCF_000332515.2 of Leptospira wolbachii serovar Codice str. CDC. Classification (NCBI taxonomy): domain Bacteria; kingdom Pseudomonadati; phylum Spirochaetota; class Leptospiria; order Leptospirales; family Leptospiraceae; genus Leptospira; species Leptospira wolbachii. The sequence continues at coordinate 129,176 of NZ_AOGZ02000016.1, read as the reverse complement.
TGCAATGACCTTTAAGAGAAACAAATCAAATTCTAATCCAACAATCCCGTACCCAACTCCGCGTTTGGAGTTAGATTCGCTACTTGCTTTAAAACCAAGCGTCGCATTCGGATTTTGTGCCAATAGTTCTTTGTCAATAGCGGATTGGTATTCCCGAGGCAATTCCAAAGGTTGGGCTTCATTGGAGTTGATGAGGAATGGGCCTCGTCTAGAAAGTGAAGCTGAGTTACTCCCAGAGTTCCAACTATATCCCCCACCCACAATCACGTTCGCGATCCAAAAGAGTCCAAGCCCAGTTCGTAAATCAACATTGGTGGTTTGAACTTTGGTGTTAAAAGCAAAGTTGGTATCTCCTCCCCATTTTCCTTTCACACCTTGGAATTCAATTTGGGCGGCTTTTCCTTCTAAATAACTTAGACTCATGTTTTGTTCCATCACATGATGGCCCACACCTACGTTGATTCCGTTCCAGGTGATTAGGTTCATTAAAAAACCTTCTTTCTCAACCAATTGGTAACGTATCATTCCACCATACGACCGTACGGCGATACGGCCTTCGTAATTTTTGTTATTGGACGCAGACTGAATTTGGTCTTCCGAAATGGCAACGTTCATACCATGAAGAAAAATTCCCATCCGGCGGATGTAACCACCTTCTGAGGTTCCGAGTAACCATCCAGGATTGATATCCAAATGGAAGGAAGGAATTGCTGCACCACCTACGTTCGGAAGTTTTGGGTATTTGATATAATTATCTTGGATTTGGATATCGTCTTTTTTGTATCCAGCAGCAGAGGTACTGATACCGAATTGAATGCGCCGCACCATACCGGTTCCGATATTACTGGCACCAACGTTAGCAAGAAAACCTGCTTCTAAATTGGTTTTAAGTACTTCATTTAAATATCCCGTTTCAAATTTTCGAAGGGAACCGTTCCCTGCTTCCGTAAGTATTGGGGGTAAAAAGCTACAGGCTGATCCTTCACAAGTAAATTGAGCATGCAGTTCGCTTTGCGACACTGTTGTGACAAATACGAGTACAAACAGCAGGTTTCTTAAATTCATATAGACCTTTGATTCTCTACCAATTATCAACAATTGGAAAGAAAAATTCTTTCCTAAACAGACACTTCTTTTGCTTTTTTTGCAGTACTAATCCAAAAAACTCCAGTGAGTACGAATAAAGTACCAATGCTATGTAGTATTGTTATCGGTTCATCTAGTAACCAATATGCCAAAAAAAGAGTCGACATTGGTCCAACAGAACCCACTATAGCGGCTGTTTTGCTACCAACTCGTTTGATCCCTTCGGAAACAAAAATGGCTGGGACTACTGTATTCACTGTCCCCATAATAAAAGCAAGGGCATAAAAAGAGAATGGTTGGATGAGTTCCTTATAAGTTCCAAATATTGCAAAATGGATGTATACGGCAAAAGAAGAAATAATCAAAGCCCAAGCAGTATATTTTTTTGCACCTAACTTTGGGATGATGGACCCACTTCCCATCAAATAAATAGCGTAAGTAAGAGCAGAAAGTAAAATAAAAAATGCTCCTAAACTCACTTCTTTAGCAGAACCCAGCTGGACATCTTGTCCATAGGCTAAAAAAACACCGGTATATGTCAGAACGAGAGAAAACACTTCTCGGATATGGATTTTCTTTTTTAAAAATAGGAAAGATAAAATCACAACAAGGGTGGGGTAGATAAAAAGGATAATCCGTTCTAGGCCTGCACTAATGTATTTAAGTCCGAGAAAATCAAAAAGGCTAGCCAAGTAATATCCCACGACCCCCATAAGGAGAAGATGGATCACGTCTTTTTTGGTAAGTTTGGTTTTCCCTTCTTCCCTTTCTGCCTTCCAAGCAATCCAGGCCAAAAAAGGAAAGGCGAACAACATCCGAAAGAAAAGCGATCCAATGGCTGAAATTTCATACCGGTAGGTCAACTTTACAATGACTGCCTTCGCGCTAAATAATAATGCCCCCATAAGAACAAGCACTACCCCTTTCCATTCTGTACTCGCATTTTCTCTCACAGGCCCATCCTGAAAAACGCAGGAAATCCCGATAGTTTTATTGAATGAGACTAACTTTGACTTTGGGAACCATTGTATTTTTTGGTTTTGTCCTTTGGGCAGAGCCTGCGGAAGAACTATCCAAACCCTTTCTTCGAGTGTTCCCAAGTTTTCGGCCTGAAGAATGTGAAGACTGGGCAATTCGGCCTTTTATCTGCAAACAATGTTTAAGAGAAGGGAAACGATATGCGCAGGAAATTCGGTTTTTTGAAGATGGTCCTTATCGGACTCACGGATGTTATGCAGAACCTGGGGGATTTGAAAGTTTTGAGGGTGAAACAAAAACCGGGAATGCGAATCCCCGGTAGGATTAGTAGAATTATTTTTTTACGCAACCCATAATGCCAGCGAAACCTGGAGCATTTTTCAAGCAGTTAGGATCAAATTTTCCTTCCATACACTGATCGATCATTTTTTGTTTACCTTGTTGTAATCCTGCGAGAACTGGTGCTGCAGCTGGATTCTTTTTTGCTTCTTCTTCGATTTGAACGAATGTTCCAGCGAGAGCCGACTCACACTCTTCTTGGGTATACACTTTGGATTTACAATTAGCCAAGAAAAGCCCGAGAGCGAGCGCCAAAATGAGGGATTTTTTCATGAAAAACTCCGATACATAGATTTCATGATAGCTTCTTTTTTAGAAAGGGATTTGAAAACAAAAAAATGATCCACCACATTGCCATAGGTACGCCCCACCCTTCCCATTTAGCCAAATTTTACCTCAAAATTCCTGGTTCGAAAAAAATTCAGGAATTCTATTACGAATCGGGAGAAATCCGTTCCCTTTGGATTGGGTTCGGTCCGATCATTCTTATGTTAGAAGAAGGAGAGAAACAGTCCCCCCGCGCTCTTGTTTTTTCTTTTTCGGAAAGAGATCGATCCGAATGGATCCAGTTTTTAAACCAAGTAAAAATCCAAAACCAAACCGAATACACTGCATACTTTTTGGATAGTGATGGGAATTTGTTAGGAGTAAGCCAGTATCCAGAAAAACTAAAGGACCTTTTAGAAATGAGTTGAGAAAACCACTCGATTACATAAGGTAACATTCACTTAGGAATATAAATCCAAAAGAATGAGCATTAAACAGAAGTTAGCCTTTGGTTCGGCAGTTATTACCCTTTTTTCACTCGGAGTAATCCTCACACTGATTTCTTATGTCATATATAAAAATGCAAAAGAAGACGCACTAGAAAATATATCTGTCCTTGCAGATAAAATTTCTCTCGATGTGGGAGACTATTTATCAGCCCCACTGGGCGAAGCCTATCTACTGAAACAAATTCTACAAGAACCAAACCTTCTCGACCGAGAGCGAGTTTTCCAAATTTTAAATGTAATGACTGCCTCTAACGAATCTATCTTAGGCACTTACGTAGTATTTGAATCAAATGCTTTTGATGGAAAGGACTCTAACTACCGCAATACGAAGTACCATGATAATTCGGGCAGGTTTATCCCTTATTCTGTAAAATCAAATGGCAAAATTATTATAGAACCCGTGGTTGGGTTTGATCTTCCTGAGTCTGACTTTTACCAACTCCCCAAAAAAAACAAAAAAGTCGAACTCATCCCACCCTTTGATTATAAAGTCGATGGGAAAGATGTGACTATGATTTCTCTGGTTTATCCGGTGATTCGGAATCAAAACTTTATAGGAATTGCCGGGGCTGATCTTTCTTTAGAAACCATCCGCACCTATCTTCATAACTTAAAAATTTTAGAGGGAACTGTAAAGATCACCCTTGTTGCCAGTAATGGTTACGTACTTTTCAACGGACTTCATCCAGACAAAAAGGATGTGATATGGAAGGATGAGGAAGACAAATATATTAATTTAGCCATGTCTACCAAACAAAGACAAACTTATTCCGATTCCGAATACTTCCATGTGAGTTTGCCCATCCAACTGGTTGAAAACACAGCACCCTGGACACTTCGAGTTTCTTATCCGCAAGGGAAAATCACGAGCGAAATACAATTTATTTTTTGGATCGCTTTAGGACTTGGAATCACTGGTATTCTTTTTTCCACTTTAGCCAATATGATGATCTTTCGGAATCTAGTGGATAGAAGGTTACAATCTTTGATTGGATTTACAAAGGATGCAGCTAACGGCAATTTATCGAAAGAAATTGTAGACGAAAATAAAGATGAAATTGGTCACCTTGTAGAAGCTGTTGTAGCCATGGTAACAAACATTCGACATATCCTAAGTGTAGCTCAAACTTCTGGATCGGACTTAACAGATACCTCTCGATTTATGGAGAACACAATCATTGAGCTTTCTGATTTGGCCCAAAGCCAAGCCGCTTCCTCCGAAGAAGCAAGTGCCACCGTTGAAGAACTCAACGCATCTTCCGAAACCATCAATGCCAATGTAGAACAGGCAGTTAACAATTCTAAATCCATTCATACCTCACTTCATGCCATCCAAAATCTTGTTCAAAAAATCACAACAGAAGTGGAATCCTTTGGAGAAATTGCGGTAGGAGCCAATCAAAAAGCGGAAGAAGGAAGGAATATGGCAGGACTGACTTCTAAAGCCATTGAAGAGATCCAAGAGAAGTCTTTAGCCATCACCGAATTTTCGGATGTTATTTCCAATATTTCAGAAAAGACCAGCTTGCTTGCGTTAAACGCAGCAATTGAAGCCGCACGAGCTGGAGAATCGGGTCGCGGGTTTGCCGTTGTGGCCGAAGAAATTTCCAAACTGGCTTCCCAAGCAGCAGAATCGGTATCGCAAATCAATACACTCTCGGAAGAGGCTTTAGATTCCATCCAAAATGGAGGAACACAAGTTACAAAACTCATCGATTTACTCCGAGAGATTATCAAGGAGGTTTCTGTTATCTTTGAAAAAGCGAAAGACATTGTTCCTCTCATCCAAGACCAAAAAACGAGAACTGACCAAATTTATGTAGAAATTGAAGAAATCACTTCCCTTGTGGAATCCATCCAACAATCCACTGAAGAACAAAAAAGAGCCACCTTCGAACTATCAAACATGACCATCAACATTTCCAATGGTTCGCAAATTTTATCTGAACAATCGGAAACAATGTCTGCAAACTCACTCCGCATGACAGGGATTAGTTCAAAGTTATCGGAAATTTTATTAAAATTCCATTTATAGGTAGAAAATAAGTAAAAGGAATCTTTCCAAGCGACTGCTAAAAGCCCAAAGGAGACCACCCATTCGGAACTTGGAAAGACTGTGTCTGGTCGGTTTTGCAACAAAGCTAGAGGCGTTATTGCCCAGCCACCTCGCGAGTCAAAAATCTTGTGTTGTAACAACTACTATCCAATTAGACCACCTCCTTTGCTCATACCTTAGCTATGCCTTTTCTAGTACTATAAAGAAAAAACGTCAAGAAAACATTTGATCAAAACTAAAAATAAAAGAAGATAGTGTAACCATGGCAAAAGAACAAGAGGAAAAAACCATAGACAGGCCTGACCAGTCTAACTCGCTCCAGCTGGATTTTGAAGTCTCCCTATTTGACCTCTTCAAACATTATTTTCAAGTTAGGCTCCGTGTCAAAACAGACCAATCGGAGATGAACTTTTGTTTGCCCAGTTGGACCCCCGGTTCTTACATGATCCGAGACTATGGAACCCACCTACATAAATTCGCAGTAAAAAACTTGAATACTGGCGAAATAGTCCCTTGGGAAATGGTGGATTTACACCGTTGGAAATTAAAAAATTTACCCTCCGAATTCGAAATCTCCTATATCATTTATGCTTTTGAAGACTTTACAGTAAGGACAAATTATTTAGAAACTGAGTTTGGATTTATCAACCCCCCTGCATTATTTTTATACCCAGAGGGAAAACTAGAACAACCTTCTACGATTCAGTTTCAAGTTTCCAATCATTTCCCTTATGTATATTCGAGTTTAACTCGGAGTGAAGAAGACAATCATTTGTTTTTTGCAGAAAATTTTGATGAACTATTTGATTCCCCGTTCCACTTAAGCAAACAAAATTCGGTATTTTTTACAGCCGGAACCACCAAACATGAATTACTTGTGGAAGGCGATGTAAACTTCGATTTCAAAACAAAACTGGCCCAAGACTTAAAACGAATTACCGAAACACAAATAGATTGGATGATGGACTCACCCAATCCATATTATTTATTTGTTCTCAATTTGAGTTTGCCTGCGTATGGTGGGTTGGAACATAGAGCGTCCAGCATCAATTACTTCAATCCAGAACTCATTTTTGATGAGGAAGAATATAAAAAGTTACTCGAACTTTTATCTCATGAATATTTCCACCTTTGGAATATCAAACGGATCCGACCCATCGCACTTGGTCCCTTTGACTACCAAAAACCTAACCTAACGCGTGAATTATGGATTGCTGAAGGATTCACCAGTTTTTACGATGCTTACTTCCTCTACCACTCCGGTTTTCTCTCCAAAGAAGAATACCTATCCAAACTTCAGTCGGATATATTATCTTTGGAAGACAATGAAGCTGATTTTTGGATGAGTTTAGAGGAATCTTCTTTTACCGCTTGGACTAAGTATTACAAACGAAATGGGAATAGTCACAACATCACTGTCTCTTATTATACAAAAGGTGGGGTTATAGCCCTATGTATGAATTTATTTTTACTCAAAGAATCAAAAGAGAAAAAGACAATTCGTCATGTATTCCAAAATTTAAACGAAGTATTTGTTAAAACAAAAAATAGAGGGTTCACCAAACAAGAGTTTTTTGACACCGTAAAAGATGTGACCGGAGTAGACCTTAAAACAGAATTTAATCAATACCTAGAATATCCAAAACCCATTCCAGTAGATCATTATTTAGATATTATTGGAATTCAAAGAATCCAAACCGATTTGGTTGGAGAAACTGGATTCAAAACAAAAGAAAAAAATGGGAACCTTTACATCCAAAAACTTCTTCACAAATCAGATATGGACTCCTTTGATTTGATGTTAGACGATGAAATCCTTGCCATCAATGGGAAAAGAGCCACAGCCAATGCCTTACAAAAACTGGAGAAAAACCTAGGGCCTGGCGAAAAATTCCACCTCATCCTCTCCCGTTCCGGAAAAATCAAAGAATCGATGATTACGGCTTCTGGGTATTATAAAACAAGAAAATTTGTGATAGCGGAAGACTCCTCCGATGACAGAAAAGAACTACGAGATTTTTTCCTAAGGAATATTGTATAAATGCCTGCTCTCTTTAATTATATTTTAACTCCATCTAGTAAAGATGAAGTGCTTCTCGACAGACCTCTCCCTCTCTCCCATAGACATCCTAAACACTGGATTCATATCACAGCAGAGAATGAAGAAAAACTAATGTTTCTCTTCCAAAAACATGATATCCACCAACTTACCATTGAGGATATTTTAAATCCAAATAGTCGGATCAAACTGGAGATTTTCCCCAATTATATATTTTTTGTTTTTCGTGGTTTCCATTTTGAAAGAAATCAACTCACTCAAAAGAACTTTAACTTCATCCTAACACCAAACCAAATCATCTCTCTAACACTAGACTATCGGGATAGTATTGGCGACATCATAGACCAATGGAAGGTGAATAATAAAATTTTGGCTCGTGGGTATGAATTCATAGTTCACAAAATCTTGGATATAGAAACAGACCATACACTTGCCATCACTCAAAAAATTGAGGAACGGATCGAACATTTTGAAGAACAAATTTTTGGGAATGCAAAGTCCTTAGATATCAGTAACGTTTATAGTTTGCGGGCAAGTCTTTTATCGATCAAAAAAGGGATGCTTCAAAACAAAGAAGTTTTGGAGGATTTAGAAAAAATCAAAAATAGTTTTTTTAGTGATGAGGCCGATGCATTCTTTCGAGATGTAAGAGACCATTCCCTTCGTATATTAGAACTCGTCGATAGCAATATCGAATCTATATCTTCAGCCCTCGAAGCCCATATTGCCATTTCCACTCGTAAAACCAATGAAATCATGAAGATTCTCACCATCATGACTGCCATCATGTTACCCATGTCTCTTGTAGCAGGAATCTATGGGATGAACTTCCGTCACATGCCCACTCTCGAGTGGGAGTATGGATTTGTCACTGCTCTCGGAGCCATGGGTTTTTTAGGAATTCTAATGTTACTGTATTTTAGAATCAAACGTTGGTATTGATTCTAAATCAAACCACGAATCTGGACAAGTAACTCCGGGTCTTCTACTGGCGGATCAATTTCACCCCTTGTCCATTGATTAAAAAGATCCTTCAAACGTTTGTTAAGCGAATCAAATTCAGGGGAATTCGGAAATAGAATGACAGAATTTGGTTTTACTGTTTTCCCTGTTGTGGAGACAAAAGCAAAATCTGGGATCATTTTCTCTAGAGTCTCTGCAGAAAATGCAGGAAAGTTTGAACCGAGCCAATCCACAGAAGGTAAACAGTTTTTTTGAAAATAAGCATCGCTGAGGGCCGAAACAAGAGCTCGTTTTAGTTGTTGTTTTTTTTCTTTTTCGAGTCGTTCTTCTCTTTCTCTTAGTTTCTTTTTAAAGAAATTTTCTCTGCGTTTTTGGTACAAAAATTGGCGGTCCATCTGCGAGTATGTAAGGATTGATTTGGCTTTCGCATAACCGGAGTTTACGATTGGTGTGACACCCAAAAAATAAAAAAGTTTATAAAACCAAGGAATGTATTTAAAATAAACGGACTGGAGATTTTTACCGTATGTTTTCACAAAATCATCATCTTTGAAGATAGGTTTTAGTTCTTTTTCATTTAATTCAATGATGGCCTTTAAATACAAAATATGTTCTGTAGTGAACCTATAATTTTGAAAGATTAAGTGGTTGATGTCTTTGATATTGTTTTGGTTGTTATTCACAAAGATGGCAATTTTTGCGTCTTGGTCATGCCATTCTGCGGAGAGAACTTTTGGATTCTTTCTTAAGAGATCAATGATGATGGTATCATGTTCATTGTCCTTTTCCAAATTGATTCGAAGAAGTCTAGAATCAAAATCAAACTGGCTATCCAACATCTTCATATAAACCTTAAGAAGTCGGTCGACTTCCCGTTTTTTTTCAAGTTCTGCATATCTGGCGGCCATCTCAGCCACTTTTCGCAAATTATGAATTAAAGGATAGAAGCCGTTTTCTTTCAAAATCTCCTTAAATCCATACAACATATCAATTTTAGAACGGATCAGATCAATTTCACTTGGTTCGGTATTCCCACTCACAGGTGTCGTTCCGTGGATTCGATCAAATGCCAATCGAATTTCTGTATCAAAGGCTTTTGCCAAAGGTTCTACTTTGGTCATCAAATACTCATTGGCAATATGTAAAAAATTGGCCGCATCCATCTCCGGTACAAAATAGAATCCTACATGGGGTAGGACGACAATTCGTGGGTCAGCATCCAATTCATCAATCATTAGTCCGCGAGATCGTTTCAACATTTCCGCTGATGGTTGTAAGGGAAATTGTTTTGGCTCCAACAACCGATCTAACTCATCACCTGTTCCCTTCTCTTCTTTATAATCAATGTCTGCAAGTTTGTTAAGGACAGTACGCCAAGTATCTTCTGTTAAAATGCGTTTAGCCTGGATGTATTGGAAAAGGTGTTCGGTGGATCTTGCGATAAGCAATTTATAGGGTTCTTCTAATGGCATTCCTCCAGGAAGTCCCACAAGAAATGGTACAAAACGTAACTCTCCTACATCGGAATCAAATTTGATTTCAAAAAGTTGTGTGGCCAGGCCATAATCAATGAGCTGCCACAATGCATCCAAAGCAGTTTCACGATCCATTTTTAGTTTTTCAAAATTGGAGTCGGTCGGACGAAATAAATGTCCTGCTTCAATATTTTCACGAGAGCTTTGCACTTCTACTGTCTTCATTATAGACAAAGCTTCTTTTTGTAGGATGATCCCTGAAGACCGACCTAACGTCTCTTTGGTTGTCAGTTGTAAAAAATGATCGTGCGGAGGTGATATTCTCATACTTTAAATGGCAGTGAGTCCGCCATCAACAGTCCAATTTGATCCAGATATGTATCCAGATTCTTTTTGAAGGAGGAAATTAACAACACGTGCAATCTCGGAAGGTTCTGCAATTCGTCTAACGGGCGTCATCTCAATTATTTTTGTTTTATGATCAGATACTTGGTCTTCCTGGATTCCCATATTGGTATCTACAAAACCTGGGCTCACTGCATTGGCTGTGATTCCAAACTTTCCCCATTCATCAGCGATGGAACGGATAAACCCAACTAATCCATGTTTGGAGGCGGAATAAGCAACTGAGTTTGCAGAACCCACTATGGATAAAGAAGAAGCAATGGCCACAATTCGTCCAAAACCTTGTGTCTTGAAAACCGGTAGGAGTAATTTGGAGAGAAGGAACATAGTATTTAAATTGATGCGGAAAATAGATTCCCATTCTTCCACGGAAACTTCCGTGATTGGGTGGTAGGGTCCACCAAACCCAGCGTTGTGGACAAACCCATAAAGATCCCCGGTCTCAGAACTTTCTTGGATGATTTTAGAAAGGCTCCTCTCCACGACAAAGGGGGTTTCCGCCAAATCGATTTCTCTATAGGTCTCTTGCAGAATGGGGGAAGTGGGACGGACTTTGTCCAAGTTCCAGACAGAAAAACCCGCAAGGACAAGGGTACGAACGATTTCCCTTCCAATTCCGCCACTGCCACCGGTCACGAGCACAATCGATTCCTTGAATTCCATGGGAACTATAAGATTCCTTTTTTTGGGGTAATGGATAAGTCATCTACAAAGATAGATTTAGGCAAGTGGGAAATACTCCACAAATACTCGGAAATGTCCGAAATTGTAACCATATCATTCTTGTCAAACTGGGGTCTAGTGTCCCAAATTTCTGTGGCCACGGCCCCAAGACTGACATGCACCACCTTGGTCCCGAACGGTTTCCACTCTTCTCGGAGTGCTCGTGCGATTCCCAAAACCGCATGTTTGGAAGCACAATAGGCTACCGATTCAGGAAATCCTTGTTTTCCGGCAGTGGATCCCAAAAACACAAAGGTAGAACTGCGAAAAGAAGCTAAAAGCGGAGCGAATGCTTTCGAAAGTAAAATGAGAGAATGCACATTCAGATCAAAATGGGATTTTAAATCGGCCTCTTCCAGATCGGCAACGGGTCCAAACACCCCATCCCCCAAGGCAAAGTAAACGAGAAGGTCTGTGTTTTTCAGAGAAGGAATTGGCGATGGTACCTTGGTTTGGAATCCATATTTAGAGGCGAGTGATGTTTGGAAGGTTACCAGATCATTTCCTTTTTTAGCATCAAAAACAAAACTTCCTCTTTCTTTGCCAGGAAAGGATACGAGAGTCTCTTCTCCCTTTCTAGAAAATCCAAAGAGCGATACAGAGTTGTCCTCTAAAAAACGTTTGTGGAGCCCTTGTCCAATTCCGGAACCAATTCCAAAAATATACACATGGGTCCCGTCCTTCATATACGTCTGGCCATCACTTGCAAAAGAAAATGGACTGCTTCCAAATGTTTATTGGCTTCTGCCACCGACTTTCCCCAAACCGTAGGACCATGGCCTTCGATCAGTAAAAAAGGAACTTGGGGTTTGCCTTTAGTTTCTATATAGCGTTTGATTTCCGATGCAATGCTCGGAACATGAGTATGATTATAAAAAACAGGAAAAGTTAGATTTGGTTTTTCTTCCCAAATTCCGAAGGCCTTGATGATTTCTATCGGTGGAAGCGGAAAATCACGAAACCCCTCTTCTTTACCAACACCAAACTCAAGTAAGTTGGAATCTAAAGTATGGACATGAAGGGCCGCACCGACATCAGAGAGCTGAGAGTAGACCACCTGATGGATGCTAGTTTCCGCAGAAGGCTTCAAACCATCACGGGCAGAAACCAAAGACCCGTCAGCTACAGAAACACAAACAAAATCTTCTTCGTTTAGTTCCCCTTTGTGTTTTCCAGAAGCAGTGATCCAAAACACATCACCCTCTCTTGCGGAGAGATTTCCAGCAGTGGCATACATCCACTGCCTTTCATAATAGGTATGGGAAAGTTTGGTAAGTTCGTGAAGTGAGGGGTGAGGGTCCAAATCTATTTGTTCACTCGCTCCACATAACTCAAATCTCGGAGGTCAATTTTTACAGTGTCCCCTTGTCTGATAAAAATAGGAACTTGGACTTCTCCTCCAGTTTCTACAGTCACTCGTTTGAGTGCAAGACCTGTTGTGTCCCCTTTCAAACCATCTTCTGCATAGGTAACTTCCAACACAGCAAAGTTAGGAGGTGTGACTCCAATGGGTTTGTCATTGTAAAACGAAACTTCCACCGCTGTTTCTTCTTTCATAAAAGGAAGGATATCTTCCACATAATCTTTAGATACTGGGATCTGTTCGTAATCGTTGACATCCATAAAAATGATTTGGTCACCGTCAGCATAACAATACTGCATTTTACGGCGTTCTAAATCCACACTTTCCAATTTTTCTGCAGCTTTGAAGGTTCTTTCAATAGAAGAATCGCGGACAATATTTTTAAGTTTGGTACGGATGAATGCAGAACCCTTTCCAGGATTCACAAACTCGGTTTTGACGACGGAATAAAGCTCATTCTCAATCTTGAGAATCATTCCTTTTTTTACTTCTGTAATGCCTAAGTTCATAATTTCGTTACTCGTAAACAAAATCCGAGGGACTTGGCCCTGTGTCAACCGAAGTATGGTCATAAGCGATGACTTGGTCGGATTGGAAATGGCAATTACAAAACCGAATCACTACTCTTAAGGATTTGGAAGAAAAACTGACTCTCACTCCCGAAGAGAGGGCGAGTTTTACACCTGCACTAGAAGAATTTAGTTTTGCCGTCACTCCTTACTATTTAGAAAGGATCGACAAAGAAAATCCGAACTGCCCCATTCGCAAACAAATCCTCCCGAGGGCAGGCGAACTTACCAAAAAACCCAATGAAGTCGAAGATCCCCTAGCAGAAGAACGATACATGCCGGTAAAAGGTGTGACCCATCGTTATCCCGATCGTGCCATTTGGTACATTTCTCATGTATGTGCCGTATATTGCCGGTTTTGTACAAGGAAACGAAAGGTATCTGATCCAGAAGAAACACCCAATCGTAACGAGTGGGAAAAGGCTTTAGATTACTTTCGCTCTCATACAGAACTTCGAGAGATCATTTTGTCCGGTGGGGACCCACTCACCCTTTCTGACTCTTCGATTGATTACCTTTTAGGGGAATTAAAATCCATCCCTCATATCAACCAAGTGCGGATTCACTCCCGCCACCCAGTCACTATGCCAATGCGGCTTACTCAGGATCTTGCGTCAATTTTTGCAAAGTATTTTCCTTTGTATATGGTCACTCATTTTAACCATCCGAATGAAATCACAGAAGAAACCAAAACTTATGTTATGCGACTGATCAAGGAGGGGCATGTATCCGTTTTCAACCAATCGGTTTTACTTTCCGGAATCAATGATGATGAAAAGATTTTGTCCGAACTGAATTACAAATTAATCTCTATCGGGATCAAACCTTATTACCTCCACCAATGTGATGAAGTGTTTGGAAGCTCCGACTTTGTTGTACCCATTGAACGAGGGATTGAAATTTATCGCAAACTTCGCGGTTTCCATTCTGGAATCACAATCCCCAATTATGTAAAAGACCTTACGGGTGGTGGTGGAAAGGTTCTCCTCTCTCCGAATTATTTACAAAAGAAAACAAAAGATGGGTATCTATTTCAAAACTATTTAGGAGATGAATATGAAGTGGGGCATTAAATTAATTTCTATTTTTATCCTAACCCAAATGGCTGCTTGTCAGTCCGTAAAGGAAACCCCTCTAGAAAAAAAACAAGAGACTCTCCCGCAGAATTCCAATTCGGAATCAAAGAAACACCACCTAACCAAAGAACTACGCCTAACCTACCATGCAGTCTGGGTGGCAAAAGATAACTTTGAGTTAATTAAATCTGGTTCTATTTTTGGAACAGGGAATAGTTATGAAATCCGTTTGGATTCGGATGGGAAAATCCAGTGGCTCAGGTTATCCTCCACCGACAGAGAGAACCAATCCCAGTTTCCCTACTTCTATAAAGACGAAATCCAAAACCCGGATGTATCCTATTTTGTCTGGGGATCCAAAAAATGCAGTGTTCTTGTTTTTACACTCCCCGATTCCCAACTCTATGCTCGTTGGGAAGGGATTCATAATGGGTTTTTACTCGTTTTTGAGACGGTCACTTCCCATACCACTGGTCCCAAAGAACTGGCAAAAGACCTCCACCAGATGGTCCAACAATCTTTGGATCTCTACTAGGCTTCCAGATTTCTAACAAAGCCTGTTTTTTTAGAAAAAAAGATTAGGCAAATAGGGAGTGGCCGTTAGGCTTTGAGGAGAAATTCTATGTGGTTAAAACTCGGTGAATCGGAAGTTATCAATTTGGATTACGTTGCCTCAATCAAAAAAAATCCCAACCAACCTTCCATTGAAATCATTTACCAAGATCTCAATAATGTAAAATCTCTTCCTTTTCCTGGCCAAGAAGAACGTGATCGTGCCTTCAAAGCCATTTTAGAAAACCTATCCCGTATGAAATTATACTTTGAATAAACAATGGAATTTGAAGCACTAAACCCTAATCTCTACGCACAAGTTTTGGATGAATTAGAACTCATCCCGTCGACGAAACCCTACCAAATTCTTTTTTATGGATCTCGGGAACGTGGTGACTTTCATTCGGAGTCCGATCTCAATTTTTATTTAGTGGCTCATTCCACCGACCAAATGAAATCGCAATTCATTGATTCCATTTCTCGTGCCTTACAAAAGTTGGAAGATGTGGCTCCCGTGAATATGATTGCTGGAGATGCAGACTCACTTCGTCATAGATTAAAAATTTCAGAACCGGGGAGCCTACAACTGATGGAAGCCTCTTCTGTGTTTTTCGGTGAAGGACTCTTTGAAGACCTAAAAACCGATTGGGACAAATGGAAACAAAGAGAAATTCCAAAATCAGACCTCATCCAATATTTGGAAAAGAGAATTCGTTTTTTCAAACAACAAGTCACAAGAAACACAAAGGATGAGATCTCTCAATTAGAAAGAATTACCACACTCACTCTGCATATCTGGGCTTTACAAAACATCCATGACCTAACCCACGTGGAACTTTTAAAGATGGATACCCCCGACCAAGTGGCACCACTTTTTACCAATCTTTATAGAAAGGAAATGGAAGATTCGGTTTGGGAACTTTTGGAACTACAGACGCGAGTTCGCAAACTAAAAGTGGACATCCGTTGGAAACGGGAAGTCTCTCGTGAAGACATCCACGAAACCAAATACAAACTCATCTCGCTACGTAACGACGAAGAGTTTATGATGAATCTTTGGGCTTAAAAAAAACCTAAAAGAGTTATTTATTTTTATCTGATTCCGAAAATTCGGTAAGGAAATTTCCATAACCTCTTTCTTTCAATTTTGATTTAGGGATAAACTCCATTGAGGCCGAATTCATACAATAGCGTTTGTTTGTCGGCTCTGGCCCATCATCAAACACATGGCCTAAATGCGAGTTCGCTTGTTTCGAACGTACCTCTGTCCGACTCATGCCGTAAGAACGATCTTCTATTTCTATCACATTGGTTTTTACCAGTGGTTTTGTAAAACTAGGCCATCCCGTCCCCGATTCAAATTTGTCCTTCGAACTAAATAAAGCCTCTTTGGAAACTATATCTACATAGATCCCCTCGTCATGGTTGTCCCAATATTCATTTTGGAATGGTGGTTCTGTTTCGTCCTCTTGGGTGACACGGTATTGCAGATCGGTGAGTTTTTTTCGCAGTTCCAGATTCTCGGATTTTTTCGGAAAGTGGGAAGAAGATTCGGAACAGGAAGTAATCAAAAGCAAACAAAACACCAAAAGGAAGGAAATAGAAGTCAGGGATCCAGTTCGTTTCATAACGATTTAGACTGGTGGGAAAAGCGAAAATTTTGCTTTCCTTTAGGCAAATTTGCTTTCGTCTAAACTTCGTATGTTGATTGCTCCTTTACCGAAAAATGAGGCTGCACGTCTTTCGGCCTTAAAAGGGCTCGAAATCCTCGACACTCCCGAAGAGGAAATGTTCGATGAAATTACAAAAATGGCTTCTCTGATTTGTGATGTTCCGATCTCTCTTGTGAGTCTCATCGACGAAACTAGACAATGGTTCAAATCCCACCATGGACTCGAAGACCGTGAAACTCCCAGGTCTCTTGCTTTTTGTTCCCATGCTATTTTGGGGGATGAAGTCTTTGTTGTCCCCAACGCAAAAGAAGACATCCGTTTTAAAAACAACCCTTTAGTCGAGGAAGCACCCAATGTTATTTTTTATGCGGGGATTCCTCTTGCCCTAGACGACGAAATCAAGTTGGGAACACTTTGTGTCATCGATAACAAACCAAGAGAACTAAACAAAGAACAAATGCAGATGTTGCAGTTGCTTGCCAAACAAACCATTCGTTTGTTACAAATGCGAAAGGCAACAGAACGATTGGAAATTGAAAAATTGGCCGCAGAAAAGGCCTCAGCAGCAAAAAGAGATTTTATCGCTGCGATCAGCCACGACATTCGTAATCCCTTAAATTCCCTTCTTGGTATGTCCGAAATGATTCGAGAAACTGATTTAAATCCAACAGTTCTCAGTTATGTGGACCATATACGAAATGCCGGAGAAGTGATCTTACATTTGGTCAATGATACCATAGAAATTTCTCGATTGGAAGAAAACGCAAGTGTATTAAAAAATGAATGGTTTGAGCTTTATGAATGTTTACATATCTTGAATTCCTTTTTTCAGGCAGAAACCAAACGGAAAAAAATAGAATTCAAACTAGATAGTGGAGTAAACAAAAATGTATTCCTTCATTCAGACAAAAGAAAAATCGAAAAGATATTTTGGAACTTAATTGCCAACGCCGTAAAATTCACAACCAAAGGAACTATCACTTGTTCAGTTCAGTTAGAAACCAAAACAAAAGGGGAAGGAATTTTACAGATTGAAGTGAAAGATACAGGTCCCGGAATTTCTCCTGAAGTGAAAGACAGGCTCTTTCAAAAATACAATCAATTTGTTCCCGAAGGGTGCGGGATCCCTGGTTCTGGACTTGGCCTATCTATCGTTAAACTTTCGTTAGAAGAAATGGGCGGAATGGTGGAGGTTGAATCTAAGTTAGGTGAAGGGTCTACATTTAAAGTAAAAATTCCAATCCTTTGGAAAACAGAGGAAGGGAAGTCTGGGACAACCGACTCAAACATTAAACCCCAATCCCACTTGCCTAGTTTTTCCAGACCACAAAGAGTTCTCATTGCCGATGACAATGATCTCAACCGAAAAGTCCTTCGTAGTTATTTAAAACCCTTACGTTTTGAAATTGTAGAAACTAGTAATGGAACTGACGCGGAAAAGGAATTACACGAATCTCCTTACGATATTGCCTTTTTGGACATTGAAATGCCCGGTAAAAATGGAACAGAAATTGCGAAGGGTTTTAGTGAAAAATCCCGCCGGCCCGTCCTCTTCGCCTGTACCGGCCTCTGCATGCCTGAGGAGAAAACCCATATTCTGACCTCGGGATTTGACTATTTTATGCCCAAACCCTACCAGAAAGAAGAACTCTACCTACACCTGAAGGAAATCGCAGAAAAGGGAACCTAAGACATTTAGGTATTTTTACCTTTCTTTTTTAGGCCGTTTTTTTATTGTATCCTATTTCCATGACTAAGAATGACACCGAAGTTGGAAATGACTTCCAATCCTTCGGATTACGTCCTGAAATACTACAAGGAATCACTGATGCAGGCTTTGAACTACCAAGCCCTATCCAAAAACAAGCGATTCCGCTCGTATTGGAAGGAAAAGATTTAATCGCACAAGCGCAGACCGGTACCGGAAAAACTGCCGCTTACGGACTCCCCTGTTTGAACAAAATCAATGTGAACGATGGCATGCAAGTGCTTGTCCTCACACCAACTCGCGAACTTGCACTGCAAGTATCAGATGAACTGTTTAAATTGGGAAAACATTTAGGAATCAAAACCACCACTATCTATGGCGGAAGTTCCTATTCTAAACAAATTACACAAGTGGCCAAAGGTGCCCAAGTTGCTGTTGCAACTCCAGGAAGACTTCTCGATCTATTGAAAGGAAAGGAACTTAAAAATTTCAAACCTTCAATGGTGATATTGGATGAAGCAGATGAAATGCTCGACATGGGCTTTATGGACGATATTGAATCCATTTTTAATCTACTGCCAACCAAAAGACAAACCTTACTCTTCTCCGCTACTATGCCGGAGCCCATTAAGAAGTTGGCAAGTAAGTACCAAACGCACCCTGCACTTGTAAAAATTGCAGCAACAGAAAAATCGTCTAAGAACATCGAACAAGTGTACTACGTGATTGATGAAGCAGAACGAGAAATTTCTGTCGTACGAATTTTGGATTATGAAAACCCTTTTAAGGCAATCATTTTCACAAAAACTAAAAAAGAAGCAGATGATCTTAAATCAACACTTAGTTTCAAAGGTTATCCCGTTGAAGCTCTCCACGGAGATTTAAATCAAAAACAAAGAGAACAAGTTTTAAAAAGCCTACATGATGGGCGCGTAAAAATCCTTGTAGCAACCGATGTTGCCGCACGTGGTCTTGACGTAAAAGATTTGTCCCTCGTAATCAACTACCATCTTCCTTTTGATAGCGAAAGTTATACACATAGAATTGGTCGTACAGGTCGTGCCGGAAAATCGGGAAAAGCGGTAACTCTTGTAACCACAAGAGAATCTCGTGCCCTTCTCCGATTGAAAGGAACCTCTGGAACCAATCTCACCATTGCAGCTCTTCCTACGAAAAAAGAAGTACTCGCAAGAAGAGAAGAAGACTTCCTAAACAAAGTGGTGGAAACAGAAATTCATGCGGATGCAGAAGAAGTTTTAGAAAAACTTTTGAAGTTGGACGACAAACGTTCTTTATCTTTGAAACTTCTTTCAAATATGCTTGATCAAACCAAAATCAGCGGACCGGAAAAAATCGGTAAAACACCTGGGGAATGGAGTGAAACTCCTCCTGGTGGTGGATCTGGTGGAAGACGACGTGAAGGCGGAGGATCGGGTGGCGGAAGTCGCGGTGGATACCGTGGCGGAAGATCCAACAGTGAAAGAAGTGAACGCGGTGGAGATACTCGTCGCAGCAGTGCTCCCCCTTCTAAAAAAGAAGGTGGAGTGTTTGTAAAAGCGGCTGGGAAAAAAACTCAGCGTTTTCGAAGTAAGTAGTGGCTAACAAACCACTCCTCACCGTTTCGATAGTCCCATAACTCAGCACAGGCGAGAAAGAAAACTTTCCAATAAACAAACCATTTGGTTTTTTCTTTTTCGCCGTAAGTACTCGCAAGGATAGGCAGAAGTTTATCCTTGTTTAGTATCATATTATCATACCAAGCCTCACTCGTTCTCGCATAATGTGTTCCATTCACAACCCAGTGATTTTCGATTAAAAAATCCTTCTGGAAATACAAAAACAAATCATCCGAAGGCATCTGCCCCCCGGTAAAGAAGTATTTCGCCATGAAGTCCGTTTCATCGATGACTTCAAACGGATAAGCAAACTCCTTATGAGTGAAGATATGAATAAAAAACTTTCCATCCGCTACTAGAAACTTCGATAGCTTTTCAAAAAGTTTCTCATAGTTTTTCATGTGCTCTAACATCTCAACAGAAACAATCCGATCAAATTTATCCTTCGTAGTAAAATCGTTCATGTCTTTGGTAATGATGGTAAGATTTTTTAACCCACGTTCTTTAGCGCGTTTGTCGATAAATTCTTTTTGTGTTTTAGAATTGGAAACACCTGTGACTTTCGATTTAGGAAAATGTTCGGCAATATAGAGAGAGATACTTCCCCATCCGCATCCTAAGTCCAAAACCTTCATTCCATTTTTGATCTCTGCTCGTTCCACAGTGATTCGAAGCATTTCTTCTTCGGATTCAGCAAAACTTGTATCGAGTGATGGCCAGTATCCAGAGGAATATTTCATCCTAGGTCCCATCACATAAGTAAAAAAATCACTCGGAACTTCGTAATGTTGTTCGTTTGCAGCTTCCGTATGAACCGCAATCGGAGATTTTTTTAACTCATTCACATAGTTCATTTTGTGTTGGAGTTGGGCCGTAACACTTTCTTTTCTCTCTTGTTTGATCCGTAGATTTAAAAGTTGACGGATACGAAACCGAATGAGCCAATCCGGGAAAATATCTTTCTCTAAAAGTGAATTGATGTTAAAAGCCGAGCCCTCTTTTTTCGAGGGAGAATCATTGAAATTCATGTTTTATCCTTTATTATTTTTGTTTTGAAAACCAGGGAAAAAATGCATTGGTGGTCTGTTGGTATTCACGAAACGCATCTCCTTTGGAAAGGAGTGAGTATTTTTCTGCAAAGGGAACACCCGATACAAATCGTAATAACACAAACATAAAGAGTGGTGTGAATAAAGAAAAAATTGCTTCAGGAGAAGAAAGAACCGGAATGATTCCAATCCCCACCCAAATGATCCATTCAAAAAAGTAATTGGGGTGGCGCGAATATTTCCAAAGGCCTACATTACAAACCTTACCTTTGTTTGCTGGTTCCGCTACAAACCTATGGAGATCCCGGTCAGAAATCGTTTCTCCAACCACTCCCACAACAAACAAAACCCAACCGAGTAGAACCATCAAATATCCGTTAGGTCCCATAACCCCAGAATTGGGAAATAGATTCCACTGGGCGGCAAAATAAAACGGGAATGAAAGTAAAAGTGCTAAAAAACCTTGCAAAAGAAATACATTGGTAAACATCTTTTGGTGGACTTTGGTACCGTAGTCCTTTCGAAATCCAGCGTAACGTTTGTCTTCTGGATGGTTCGTACGGATGCGAGTCCAAAAAAGAAAGCCGGACAAACGAAGGGCCCAAATCCAAACAGGAATCAAAACCGAAAATTTCGCAAAAACATTCCCTCGTCCAAAATAAACAAGGATACTGGCGATTCCAGCAATCACAAGTCCCCAACCTACATCAATGACTGCGTAGTTGTCTCTGGACTTTCCCCAAAACCACATCAGACTCATAAACAAAAATGTAAATATAACAGCCGCTAAATAAGAAAAAAATAAATTGTCCAAAGGATAGTTTCTCTCCCTATGCCTTGGTTTAGACGACTTTCAGTGCGATTTGAAGTCTTCGTAAAGTTTTTTATAGAGAATTTTTTCTAAAAACTTGGGAGAGAAAAATCTCATCCATTCCAAAAATTTACCAGACAGGTTGAATGTCACAAGCCTTGCCTCTTTGTCCTTGGCAACTGACATTAAAACATGGGCCACTTCCTTTGCCGTCTTTCGTTTTCCTTTGGCGGGAGCTTCGGAAAGTGTTCCCCCTTCGGCATCTAGGCCTGAAGTGCGAAGGGCCGTGTCTGTATACGGAACACAGACTAAAGAAACACCAAGGCCTTCCTCCCTTGTTTCAATCCGAAGCGATTCGAGTGCTGCATGTAAGGCAGACTTGGATGCCGAATAAGCTGCCCGGCCAGGCACTCCATACAAAGCAGAGACAGTAGAAGTAGTCACAATATTGCCTTTGGCAAGAAGAAGAAGTGGAAGAAGTCCCCGAACCAGTTGGATTGGTCCAAAGAAATTGGTGGCAAAGGTTTTGCGGTAAACATCCAAAGAAAGAGAATCGAACCGACCATGGGCAGTGATCCCTGCATTATTAAACAAAACATCGATTTTAGAAACTTTCTTTTGGATCCACTCCACAGCATCTAAAACAGAAGTGGGGTCAGAGAGGTCGCAAGTCACACGGTGAATGACCACCCTCTCGTGTTTGTTTTTGGGTTCCTCAATTTCTGCGGCCCGTCTTGCCAGAAGCACAAGTTCACAAGGAAAAACAGCGAGTTCTTCATACAAGGCTTTCCCAATCCCGCTGGAGGCACCGGTGATCACTACCACCCTATCGTTCCAAAAATCTTTTTTCATAACTGCCTCTATCCTCTATTCCCACTCGACAAAGGATAAGGAGACCCGAGGATCTGACGAGTGAATTTTGATTTTAAACGATAGAGGAATTATGTTAAACAAAGTATGGGAAATTCAAGGATCTTTTGGACTAGAAAATCTAAAACAATCGACAAGGGATCTTTCTGAATCACTGAACCCCAAAGAAGTCCTCGTTCGCCTAACAGCGACTTCACTAAATTATCGTGATTATTTAATGGTGATTGGAACTTACAATCCCCGTCAAAAACTTCCCCTCATCCCTTGTTCGGATGGAGCGGGTGTTGTCGAAGCTGTAGGATCCGAGGTCACTCTCTGGAAAAAAGGAGACCGAGTCCTACCCATTTTTGCCCAAAAATGGATGGATGGTGCTCCCAATATGGACAACCTTCGTTCTACCCTCGGTGGGCCAAATGACGGATGTTTGGCGGAGTATGGAAAGTTTTCTGAAGAAGGGCTTGTCGCCACGCCAAGTCACCTAACGGATGCAGAAGCCGCTACCTTAGGATGTGCTGGCCTTACTGCTTACAATGCCGTTGTCAGTTTTGGTGGGATTGAACCTGGGGCTGACGTACTTTGCCTTGGAACCGGCGGAGTTTCCCTTTTCGCTTTACAATTTGCAAAAATGATGGGTGCCCGAGTCATCATCACCTCTTCCAGTGATGAAAAACTAGCTCGCGCGAAATCACTTGGTGCCGATGAAACCATCAACTATTCCACAAAAAACAATTGGGAACGAGATGTTCGCAAACATACCAAAATGGCGGGAGCTGACCTTATCATCGAAGTGGGTGGTGCTGGCACTATGCCAAAATCTATGATGAGCGTGAAACCTTACGGAACCATTGCTCTCATTGGTGTCCTCGCTGGAGGGGAATCAACTCTTTCCCTTTACCCCATCCTTATGCAAGGTGTGAAAGTCCAAGGAGTGATTGTGGGAAGCCGAGCTGACTTCGTAAAAATGAACCGGGCCATCGAACAAAACAAAATCAAACCCGTTGTGGACAAAGTGTACGGTTGGAACGAAGTCCCCGAAGCCCTGCAGTATTTACAAACAGGGAAACATTTTGGGAAAGTGGTGGTAAGCTGGGGGTGAAGTTCTGTTTAAGATCCACTAATATTTTTTAGAACTTGAGCGCCTCGTATTTGTTTGCTGGCCATCATTTCAATCTACAACCGACCGCGCTTTACGCTACAATCTTTCCTACGGAAAGGATTTTCGCTGCAGTCGCTGGCGCGGGGGATGTAAAGCAAAGAAAAATCCCAAAAGGTATGTCTCTGATATGCGATGTTGCGGAGAGAGAAAAGGATGTCGAAATCTTAGCTCATATCTTCTTTAATTCTTAAGTATTCATCAGGAGTAATAATTTTTAAGCCCTTGATTTTTTTTAAAGTTAGAAGATCTTTATCACCTGAGATTAAAAAATCTACATTTGCTGAGAATGCAGTTTCAAGAATATGAAAATCGTCTCTATCTCTTAAATTTAAATAATCTTTAAGTGGTTTGTTCTTAATTATAGTGGTAGCGTTTCTGATTTCTGCAATTGTAAATTGAATGAAGTCATAAGGTAGCTTGAATTTAGGTTTAGCTAACGTTTCTTCTAATTCATTCAGAATTTCATTCGAAATATATCCAATGAAAATATCATCGAGTAAATCTTGAAAAACCAATCTAGGTTTTCCATTGAATAAAATTGCAGAAATATAAATGTTAGTATCTAAAAGAACTTTAAACATTAAGAAGCTTTTTTATTTCTTCTAACTGTTTTAATTTCCTCAAAAATGTCAGCTTCTGTAAGATTCGATTTCTCTATAGTTTTTGAAGTAAAATCGAAGATAGCCTGCCACTTGGATTTTTTTTCAATATAAGTCCTTGCCGCTTCACGAATCAATTCGGATCTAGATCTGTGTTCTCTTTTTGCAATTTTATCAATTTCTTTTAAAAGAGCTTTTTCGAATGAGATATTAACAGTCTGATTCATAATTTTCCAAGATATACAAGATTTGTATATTTGTCAAATTGTATATTTCTAGGAATTTCTGTTAAACGCCGCACGAATGCGGTGATTCTTCCACCCAATGTTGGCATAGTTTGGGATATATTCGCGTTACAACTAACTAACCTACAAAGGGGTTTAATCGAATAACGGATAAACGCAGAAAATTTAGCGGTTATCCGCATTGCGTTTATCACCTTACTTCCTCGCGCTATATGCATTGCAATTAACGCCACTCCCCACAACTCAAACCGTACGTTCTTTACGCAAATCACTCAAATCAAAAACAATCCCCTTAAATAACGAACCGAATGTTGAATCGCAAACAATCGTGTCACTTTTCGCATATCCCGCAAAAGATACAGTTTGTAGCATATTTTAGACAATTCGTAAATATTTTAGCTATTTTTACTCAAAACGTACGATTCTTGCATTTCGAAATCTCATAGGAGAAGACCGCAAAACCGGTCTTTTAGAAAATGCAGAAGCGAAGATTACCGATTTTTATCTTATTCTATTTGGTCATTGGTTATGAACTCCTAGGACAAACGGCGGTTCCTGAAAATCCAACCAATCAGAACCAGGCCGTAAATCCTAGTTCCACTCCCCCTCCCACACAAGAACCGCAGAAACTACCTCCACCACCAACTTGGTCGGATGGATTTACGGCAGGTGCCCTTGTGCGGGTTCGTCCAGAACTGAAGTATAACTTAGATTTCAATCGCAACACAAACGACAATGTGGATTTTACAGGACAGAAGATCCAATTTTGGATTCAAAAAGAATTTACCAAAGATGTGATCGCTAAAATCACTTTCCAGGATGCAAGGCTTTGGGGAGCAGAAAAAGGATCACTCACAGGGCTTTCCACCGCCAATGATGGGACCAGACAAAGTACAGATGTTCGTGAAGCCTATATCGAAGTAAAAAACAACTTCAATCTTCCCTTTCATATTCAAGCAGGTCGTCAAATTCTGCGATACGGTGACGAACGTTTGGTGGGATCTTTGGATTGGACCAATATAGGCCGAAGTTTTGATGGACTAAGATTAAAATGGGATGATAAATACATCTCTTCTCATATCTTTGTCACCTCCGTGAGTGAACGTCACTCTGATATCGCCGGGAACACTACCTCCTTTGGCGTTAAAAACCAATATAGTCCTTACCTAGATTGTCCTTATAACGGAACCAAAGCATGCACTCTAAAACCAGATGCCCAAAGACAAGAGTTAGGTGATTCTTACTTTACAGGATTTTATAATACTTTAAAACCCTCTGATTATTTTCATATTGATTTGTATTACTTAGGTTTACAAAAGGAATACTTGCGGGCCAATCAATCGCTCATCCTCACCACAGGAGAAACGGGAAATCCTGCCTCCAGGGCTAGTAGATGGGATATCTTACATACTTATGGCATCCGTATTACCAACAGAACACAGGCCAATAAAAAAGCACTCCAAGCTTTGGACTATTCTTTCGAATATGCAGTGCAAACAGGAACCACTGGTAAATCCATCAGACCCAGATGGGACAATCAAAGAACCGAAGTCACCTTGACCGACCCTTTAACCAATGGGACTTACAACCACAACCTGTATTCAGAAAAGGAAAAGTACAAAACCTTTGCCTTTGGGGCCGACGTGGGATATACAATCGAAAAACTTAGATTAGGTGTAGCTTACGATATCGGAAGTGGAGATCCCAATAGAACGGACGGATCCATTGCCAGTTTCCAAAACTTATTTCATACCAACCATTTATTTTATGGGATGGCAGACCAAGTAAGCTGGGTCAATATGAAATCGAAATCAGTAAACGCCACTTACAACTTAGGGACTTATGGAAATTTCCGTGTTGATTACTTTGCCATTGAAAAACACAAACTTCAAGATAGTTGGTATGATGTCGCAGGTGTTGCCAAAACGGGAGCGAGCACAGAATCGATCACGAATAACAGTTATGATTCAAGCCAAGTTCTGACAGAAAAAGGAGCTGGTGACAACAGGCCAGTTTCTATGCTCGGGAGAAGTTTGTTTCGGGAGATCGATTTCAAATACAATATGCCTTACAAAAACTTAATTTTAGAATGCGGGTATAGTATGTTATTTGCCGGGGATGCCATCCAAAATCGCGTAAACGATCGCACGATCAACTCCCAAGTTTATACCAATCAATTTTCCAAAAATGCACAGTTTGCCTATTTAATGGTGACTGCTCAGTTTTAATTTTTGGGAAAAAAGATCTCATTTACCTATCAAAGTAAGGTGTCGAAATATTTTGGCGCCTCGCAAATGTTAGCTAAATTAAAAATGGATTTCATCACGCGACCGCGCTTTACGCTCCAATCTTTCACTTTCGTGAAAGGATTTCCGCTGCAATCGCTGGCAGGAGAATGGATTCTGCCTCTCATCCAACTTTCAATTTCAATAGTCCGGCCATCGCCTCATATTCTAAATCCGAAATTCGATTCAAAAGACTTTTTATCTGAGGCAGTCGACGATCTTCACCCGTCTTACCCAAAGACTCAAACAAGGATGCAATTTCTGTCCAGTGACTTGCAATTTCTTTGAATTGTTTATGAGCATTTTGAAAGATCGGGTCTTTCGTGATCTCATAAGCTTCTAACAAAAAGTCTCGATATAAGTTTCGAAAAATAGCACCGCCCGTACCGGCCTTTTCCATCATCATGGCTGTGGTTGCAAAATCTCTCTTGGGATCAGAAGAAGAATGAAACCATTTTTCTAACTGTGAAGCTAGTTTTTTGATACCCTTATAGGAAACATTCGTGATAGGTGGGTGCAAATATTCCCGAGCATTGTTTTTTGCAGCCACTCTCACTATCTTTGAGAGCTCTGGTGTTTTTTTCCCTGCTTCAATCGTATAAAAAAGATTTTTGGAAGCCATAGGGCCTTTTTCACTTCTTGCCAACTCCAAACTCTTTAGAGAAGTTTGCGCTTTGGTTCCTTGCTGTTTGGTATCAACCAAATAAGCATTTAATTCATCATAACCGTAAAGGGCAACATAGTGACCAGCAAAGTGAAATGGTTTGGAAAAATATTCTAAATAAAAAGAATCTAATTTCAAACCAACCGGAGTTCCCCTATCAATTAAATCGCAGACCGACGACCAAGCCTTCGTTTTAGAAGCGGTTTCCTGAATTTCTAATTTCAGATTTAGATTTTTACATATATTTTCCGTTAGTTGATCAGGTTTGATCCTTCCACCGATGAAAGGGAAATCCATTGTTTTCATATTCCAAAAGATAAAACTGAGGCCTTCCCCAAGCCCAAATAACATAGGCTCCGACAAATTCATTCCAATATGTTTTAAAAGTGTTCCTGTGGCTGTGGTTTCACAGTGGGCTCCCAGAAAAGGAGAAATTTTAGATAAAATCATATATATTAACCAACAAACTCATAGAATCATCATACATATAACAAATCAAATTCCCTATTCTACAACCAAACCTTCAATGATAATAGTCCTTTGAGAATATAAAGCTCGGTTTGATACAAAAAGCAATTGTGCTCCGGTAGTCAAAGTTCTGATCAAGGAATCAACGGCATTCTCTTTCGAATAAATCCGAAGATTTACAATCTTCTTTGCATAAGGAAGTTGCCTTTGAAAAATATCATCCAGATTCAAGGTTTCGATAGGAAGTGTGTCAAACAGCCACCAAGAAAGTTTTGTTTCGATAATGAAATGCCTATACTTCTCATTACTTCCTAGTTCGTTAGAAAAACTGATAGGGATTTTTGTATCAACAAGTTCATATTGATAGGAAGCGCAATGGCTTAAAAACAAAACACTGACAAGAATTAGGAATGGTTGCAAAAATTTCATTTGGAAATACCTCCGTTTGTCATCGCATATATATTCCCCTTTAGATTGAGTGTATAAGGCCTTACTATTCCAAAGGTGATCATGTCAAATACTCCATCCCAAAATTCGTATTCTTCTGTAATTTTTAAATCCCCAATTTGAGCATTGGGATGTTTGAGATAAACCTCTGCTAACAGTTCATCCAGTGCTTTGTCTCTAATGTTGGATAAACCCCAAAAAAGATAAACTCGTGTATAGGTTAAATCAAAAGAATCTGCAACAGTATACCCTTCAGCCGTTGTATATCCGTTCAATCGAACTTTGTGTTTACCCCATGTTTGGAAATAGGAAGTGTTAGCACAATGGAACAAAAGAAAACTTAAACTAAATAAAAAAAATTTTTTCATATCTCCTCTTAACTTGGAGGCAAAAAGAGCAGCGCATCCAAATTCAACAAACTACCGAATGACAGCAGTCATATTACCAACGTTCTAATGGTTTTGCATATGCAACAAGAATATTTCCACCTAATTTTTCCTCAAACTTTTGGCAAAGATCCAATGCCTTAGAATCTAAAATTGCATATTTGAAGGTTGTACATAACCCTTTCGGTTTTGCGATGGTTCCTTTTTTATAAATAGCTAAAAAAGTATGAAACTGCTCTCCTATTGCTTTGCATTCTTTCTCTAATCCTTGATCCAAAACCACTAGGTCGGAAAGATCATAAACATTAAGTTCGAAATCAGGAATCCATTCATACAATAAACTTTTAGTAAGAAAATAATTTGGAGTCATGGTTCTTCTGAAACTTCAGCCAAGCCCCACGTCCAGTGCCATCATAAGAACAAATCCAAACATGGCACCGAGGGTTGACATTTCGGTTTCTTTGCCTGTATGAGATTCGGGAATCAACTCTTCTACAACTACAAAGATCATGGCTCCTGCGGCAAAAGATAATGCAAAGGGAAGTATACTTTCCACATAAAAAACAAGGGCAGCTCCAAGAAGACCACCGATTGGTTCTACAAATCCAGAGAGTTGTCCATACCAAAAGCTCTTCCGCGCACTAAAACCTTCACGTAACAATGGAATGGAAACTGCTGCCCCCTCTGGTATATTTTGGATTCCAATTCCGAAAGCAACAACCGCCGCCGCCATCAGCGCTTCATAGGTAAATCCGTCGCCAAGCGCCCCAAAGGCGACACCTACCGCCAAACCTTCCGGAATGTTGTGTAGTGTGATGGCAAGAATCAAAAGTAAACTCCGCTGAAAGGAAGACTTCCCTCCTTCCAAATGGTTTTCTTCCAAACCTACGTGCAAATGAGGAAGGAGTTTATGCAGAACATAAAGACTGAGTCCACCCGATAAAAACCCAAAACTAGAATGGAGCCAAGCAGGATTCCCAGCATTTTCTGAAAGCTCGATAGAGGGTAATAACAATGACCAAAAACTGGCAGCAATCATAATGCCGGAGGCAAACCCTAACATTGCATTGAAGACGGGCCTTGGTACGGTGCGAAAGAAAAATACAAAACCAGCACCAAAAGCAGTACAAAACCAAGTGAACCCAGTGGCAAGGAGAGCCAAAACCACTGGATGCCATAACATAATAGAATCTAACATTTATTTGGCTGGCATCATTCCGACAAAAAGAGAACTCATTTCTTTGGCACGCCAAAGACCATCAGTATCTTTTTCTACAGACACTGGTCGAAAACTGGAAGCCCCCCGAGTGGCCACAAAAAGTTTCAATTTGCCTGTGGACTCATCTCCCGAATACGGGTTTGTATAAGTTTCAACAGTTAAAGGCAAACTCGGTGTGTATCCATTCGAAGGTTCTGCCCCTTTCCAATATCCATTAGATAACATTTTGTATTTATCCA
The DNA here is from genome assembly GCF_000332515.2 of Leptospira wolbachii serovar Codice str. CDC. Classification (NCBI taxonomy): domain Bacteria; kingdom Pseudomonadati; phylum Spirochaetota; class Leptospiria; order Leptospirales; family Leptospiraceae; genus Leptospira; species Leptospira wolbachii. Next base: position 99,321 of record NZ_AOGZ02000016.1, on the reverse strand, counting down.
GTTGTCCAAGAAGATACAGATCACTCCCTCCTAAATCAACTCCATCCACTGCCGTTGGTTTGGTAGACTTTTGTCTGTTTTTGGAGAGGACAGATAAAGTGACTGCCTTTCTACCCAAGTCTTGGTTTTTGCCATAAAGAGAAATCGCAAGTACAAGGATCGCAGCTCCTCCTTCTGGTGTGGCTGCAAGATTTGATTGTAATGATTTGAATTCTTCAATGGTGGTAGGTTCGGAAGAAATGTTTACTGGATTTCTTCCTGTCAAGTTTTGTGCCACAAGCGGTAAGGAGAAACAAAAGACTAACAAACTAGTGAATGTTTTCATGGTCGAGAATCCTAGAATCATTATGATTTGGTTTCAATCCTTTTTCTTCATTTTTTTCTTTACCAAAAGACGGTGATCTGTAATCTTTTTGTATGAAAAAAATATTTCTCGTTTCTCTCTTTTTTATTCCATGCCTTCTCACCTCACAGTCATTAAAGGATGCAAAAGAGTTTCAAAGCCTTTCCAAAAAAATGTGTGCCAAAACTTCTGAGTGTATGAAAGAAAAACTGAAAGACCTTCCCGCAGACCAAAGGAAAATGGTCGAGTCTCAGTTTGTGAATGGGAATGTCTGTGAAGCACGCTACAAAAACTATGTAGTGGAAGGCCAAAAACCAGCAAATGACAAACCTACCAAAAAACTGACCAAAGAAGATTTGGAAGACATGAAAAAATGTGCCAAAGAAATGGCGGCCTTCTCTTGTGCTGATTTCGAAGATGGGAAAGTTCCTGAGTCTTGCGAAAAATTCCAATCAGAAGACTAATCCTTCTTCTCTAAACTTCCATCCAATACGGGCTAATCTCACCTAGCCCGTGTTTCCCTGATAATTTCAAAAGTAACCGATCCATTCCAATCGAGATCCCTGCACATTCGGGGAATCCATTTTCCAAACAACGAAGAAATTCCTCATCCATGGCAAATACTTCTTTTCCTAACTTGGCCCGTAATTCCCGTTCTTCTCTAAATCGTTTTCGTTGCTCTTTTGCATCACTTAACTCATAGAAGGCATTGGCTAGCTCCAACCCGTCCCAATAAATTTCAAATCGTTTAGCAACCCCACCTACCACTCGAGCCAGGGCCGCGCATTCTTGCGGATAATCATATAAAAAAACAATTCCTTCCCCTAACTTTGGTTCCACCAAGTTTAAGAATACCAAAAAGAAAAGATCTTCATACTGCCAAGTTCCGAGTTCTGCCAAACTAGAATTAGATAGTTTTCTGTTTTCAATCGTTTCCAACAAATCAGCGCGAGAAAATCCATGTCCGACATTTTGTACAAAGGCCTCTTCTACAGAGAGATGACGGATCCAATCTGGGAGGGAGGTTTTTTTATTTTCCTCTTCGGTTCCGAAATTGCGGATCAATTCTCGTAAAAAAGTTTCCATATAATGACGTAAGGAACTATCATTCATTCCTTTTGCATAAAGTTCTAACATCAGAAACTCTTTGGAATGAAACTCACTTCCCATTTCGCCTGACCTGTAGGTATGGGCCAATTCAAAGATCCGAGTCATCCCTTTTGCCATCATCTGTTTCAGACTGTATTCAGGAGAAGTGATGAGGTATCCTTTTTCACGTCCATTGGGAGAGCGCACTTCAAAAGGATCCAAATAAGGTTCCATCCCTACAATGGGCTTTAAAGTAGGAGTATCCACTTCCAGAAATCCATCCCGCCATAAAATCTCACGAACCTTTCGGATGACTTTGGAACGAAAAATGAGTGTATCTTTTGAGAGTGAGACCATACATTACCTCCAATGGCAAAAAAAACAAAATACTTGAATGTGCGCGAAGTTCAGAATGCGTATGAAATTGTCATTTTGTCTAAAACCGTTCACAACGAACTGGAAGAAGAAATGGATTCTGTGATGCACATGTTGTTCTTCCAAACAAGATCCCATATCCAAATGGATCTTTCGAACCTACCTTACCTTCCTGTCACTCTCCTCACCAAACTCTTAAATATGGCGCGTGACCTGCGATTGAAAAAAAGAGTCCTTGTGCTCCTCGGTCTCCCTATCTCTAGTTATATGTATTTAAAACGATTTGACCTCATCAGGCTCGTTTTTCCAAGTCCTGCCATCCTTAGGGAGTCTCATCGAGATTCCAGGGGATAATTTCCAAATTCACGCCCATCTCACCTAACAAAAGCATAGTCCTTTTGTCGAGAACCACACCTTTTGTGAACTCAGAGGCAAACTCCACCGACGCATAGATGGTAGATTCATAACTTTCTGTGAATTCTTTTAAGTCTTTGCGAACAGGTGCTAAGGTTTTAAGCAGATCCCAAATATGATCGAGTAACGGGAATTCCGGTCCCAGTTTGGAATTGAGCTGCCAATGACTCGGAATTGTCATATTTTCGATGTCTTTTACATCCGCACCGTGATAATAGTCCGGTTGGATGCCTAGTTTTTCCGTCACTTCCAGAGGCCTAAGCCTTGGTCCTGTGATGGCAAACATTGCCCACGATTTTGCTTCTCTTTGTGTTCCCGATTCCATTTTTTACTTTTTTTTTCTACTACAAGAACCAAATTGAGAAAGAACTCAAGGGAAAAACATGAAAAATATTTTGGTAATTGAGGACGATCCGGATATCGGCAACCTAATCCGGAAATCTCTCGATTCTGCTCACTACACAACCTCCGTTTTTGAAAATGGCGAAGAAGGTTTGAAATTTTACAAGTCCAATCATCCTGATTTAGTGATTCTGGATCTCTCTCTCCCGGACATTGATGGTATGGAAATTTGCCGTAGCATCAGAAAGGCCGATGAAAGTACGCCAATTTTTATTCTTTCCGCAAGGACTGAGGAAATTGATCGCATCATGGGACTTGAGTTAGGTGCTGATGATTACATCACAAAACCATTTTCGGTGCGCGAACTAAAAACCCGAGTGGATGTTTTCTTTCGTAGATGGGATAAAAAAATTGGGATCAAACCCAATGTGGGACAAGCCGGAGAAATCATTCGTGGTGCTCTTAAAATTGATTCCATCCGTAGACGAGTCACTCTCAACGAAAACATAATCAACATTTCTAGAAAAGAATTTGACATCTTACAACTGTTAGCCGGTTCTCCCGGAAAAGTTTTTTCTCGTGAAATGATTTTGGAATCGGTTTGGGGTGTGGAATGGGATGGTTTCGAAAGGATGATTGACAGTCATATCAAACGCATTCGCTCCAAACTAGAAAAAAACTCCGCACAACCAGAATGGATCGAAACCATTTGGGGAATCGGATATCGTTTCACTGATAACTTTGAGAACATTGTGGTTCCCGATTAAGTAACCGATATGGAAGAAGTGAAAAAAGACAAATCCCTCATCGATGAAATTAAGTTGTATGAGAAAAAAGCCAAAGAAATTGAACAAAGAGCCAAGGAGAAGTATATGGAACAAGTAAGCGACATCAAACAAAAGTTAGGTAAAGCCAGCGAAGAGGCTTCTATCAAAGCAAAAGAAGTGATTGATACTGTGGGAACTTATGTAAAAGAACATCCACAAAAAGCTGCCGTGATTGGATTTGGTGTGGGGCTTGGACTTGGTCTTGCTCTTGGTTGGGTGTTTAAGAAGAAATAATTGGAACATAAAGAATCAAAACATCGTAAAAAAGGCGGAATCAAGGCCGCCTTCGAAGACTTAGTCGCAAAAGTTGCTTCTTATGTGGAAGTGATGACAATTTACATTCAGAAGAATCTCCAAGTTTATATTAAAAATTTGGTCCTCTCTTCGGTTTGGGTTTTCACTTCTATTTTCCTTATCTTCTTAGGCCTCATTTACATCTCCTATGGAGTGTATTTAAGTATTCAAAAATTTCTCTCCAATGGGGATCCGATCCTTGCCAGCTTCGGAACAGGATTGGGATTTTTAGTTTTTGCCATTTTGTTTTTATCTTTAGTGCTTCGAAAAAAATAACCCAATGCGCTTCAACCCCCTAACAGACCATGAACGGTATTTAGACAAAGATCCCAAAGACATGTCACTTACCGAATTACGAATGTTATTAAAAATCAAACGAATGGACTTACAACTTGGTTGGAATGAGTTTGAAGGAAAAATCAAATTCTGGCAACGAGTGGTTCGTTCCGTTCGCGAGTCGGGCATGGTAGACCAAGTAAGAGAAGGAATCCAAACTTACCTACAAAACAAATCTCCCAAGGAATAAGGGTTTTCCTACCAAAAGCCGATACTTGTAAAAACAAAAAGCTGACAAGTACAATGCGACCGAAGAATATATTATGAAACGTCATCCTTACATTGCACCTGAAATCATTCGTATGGATGTAAGTTTCGGAAGCCCCGCCTACAAAGCGTTTGTGGAAGATAAGATTAAAAAAAATAGCTAAGTTGGGCGCCTCGAACTATTTGGTGGAGATTGTTTTATTGATTAATCGATCCCGCTCTCCCTCGACGCGGACGCTCGGTCGATCGGTGGCGCGGGAATTTGTTTGTGGATAAGCTTTAGAAAACGTTGATGTGTTGTTGGAAATTGAATTACGGATTCCTTAGCTTTCATCATCTATAAAAAACTGACTTCTAGAGCAAATCATCTGTTTTGAACGTGAAATCAATGGTTCACATGTTAGCTTTTGTATTCAAAGTTATTCTTTCTGTAACTTGTGTCTAACTTAACAAATATTTTGTTCACTATTATATTTTTTGCGAAGTTCAACTATTTTTACTTAAAATTTTTTGATTCCCAATCCTGAAGTATTTCTACTTCATTATTCTTATTAATTCGGAATTTCAAAGATTGGTACCCAAAATATAAGTCTCTATATTTTACAGCTTCATAAATATTTTCGTCTTCTTTTCGAAGATAATCTACATGATCTCCGATTGAAAAACAGTTCTTCTCAATAGGTATTCTGGAGTAATCTGCATAGCATAGATTTTCAGAGCGAATCAGGAAATAGAAAAACCGGCCATCATTAAAATTGTTCACTTGAACCAATAGGTCATCTTTGATAGATTCTTTATCTTCTAAAACTGAATATTCTTTAAAACAACTCCCTTTGTCTTTTTGCCAAATAAAAGCTCTATTAGAGTATTGTTTCATTCCAAAAAAAAATTTGTCGCTCAAAAAGCCAACATTCCACTCGATATTAGAATTAAATCGTTGGATTAAATTTAAATTTTCATCAAGGCAGTTGTTTTTATTTTTATTTGAAACAAGTATTCTTTCACCATCAAAGAATATTTGAAGCGAAGCATTCGAATCCATCTTGAATTTATTGAGAATAAATCCTTTTCTATCTACTTTGAGTAATTCTCCACCATATCCCCTTTTTTCAAGTCCAATTCTACCATAGCGTAAGATAAAAAGATTAGTTGCAGAACCAGCGAAGACGCCATAATATTCCTCTCCTTTCTCTTCTGAACAATTTTTAGTGTCCAAATTGTTATAATTTAATTCCTCTTTTTCTCCAATAACATGAATCCTGCATCCGTCGGAAATTATTAATGTCTTATCATTTACTAATAATAAGTGGCTCCCACTTTTAGATAGTCCAGCCGATACTCCATCATACTCACCGATATAGATTAGTTTATGATCTTTCCCTACTATAAAAAAATCTTCTTTAGTATCGAAATCACCTGTTAGTCGGTTGATCAAACCTGGATTGATTTTTGTCCTTTTGACTACAACTACTTGGTTCTGAATTGACACATAATATTTGTCAAACGGGATGTATATGCTCCCTTCCACACTAATGATCCAGCAATTTAGCAAAAAGATCAGCAAACAGAGTTTCAACATAGGTCTAAAATGCATTGAAGAACTTTTTTAACATAAGATTTTTTTTTAAGCAGAAAACCATATCAATTCACAAAATCAAATACCTACATTCAAATAATCATACATCCGCAACGGCTTTTAGGAGCCCATGGGCTTCTTATCTTTATAGGATTCGCATAAGTAACTATTGGCACATTGCAGTTTGAATGATTCACAATAGACCACATTCCACGAAGAAATGGAAATTATATTTTCAATAGCTAAAGGTTAGCTAAGAAAACGGGCTAAGTCAAACCAATTCCCATTTAGCTTTCGCTTGCCTCCCCTAATCTAAATTCCTTTGTATTTTTCTTGAAATAAATATGTGTTGCCAAATGGCTACATATCTTTTATTAGTCAAATGACTACACAATGGATTTAAGAAGAGACGTATTCCAAGCAATTGCCGATCCCACAAGGAGAGCCATCCTCTTACTTGTCGCCACCCAGTCTATGACTGCGGGAACAATCGCTTCCCACTTTGACACCAAACGACCCACAGTTTCCAAACATTTACAAATCCTTACCGAATGCGAATTACTGGCGAAAGAACCTAGCGGCCGGGAGATTTATTACCACTTGAATCCGAACAAAATGAAAGAAATCGCTAATTTCATCGCGCCTTTCCAAAAACTTTGGGATGACCGGTTCAACAAATTAGAATCCGTAATGAAAAACTACAAAACCAAAGGATAAGAAATCATGGAACTAAAAACAAAAATTCATGCCGAAGACGGCAAACAAGAGTTAACGATCGAACGTGAATTTGATTTACCTGCTTCTTTAGTTTTTAAAGCACACACGGAACCTGAACTCATCGAACAATGGATGGGAAACAAAGTCTTAAAATTTGAAGCTAAAAATCATGGCGGTTGGATCTTTGAGACCAAAAACGCAGACGGTGTTGTGTTATTTCGGGCTAACGGAGTGTTACATGATATCGTACCAAATGAACGGTTTACAAGAACCTTTGAAATGGAAAACACAGGGTTTTTTCCCCAACTTGAGTTTTTTGAATTTCAAGAGATATCAGAGACCAAAAGTAAACTCGTCATGCATATCATCTATAAATCGGTAGAACAAAGAGACAAAATTCTAAAGATGCCCTTTGCCCAAGGAATCAATATGGCTCACAATCAATTGGAACAAGTGGTAAAAAACAAATAACAAATATTTTAAACGGGAAAGGACTGAACGATTCAGTGTAAACTTAAGTTATGGGGGACTGCATTTAGTTATGCACTGACCTTAGCCAACAAACAGAAATTATATTTTAATTTAGGAGAATTTTATGTCTGAGAAAACAAAAAAAATAGCGTATTGGTTCTTTACTCTTTGGTTGTCATTGGGTATGGTATCGACTGCGGTTGTACAACTTATGAAACTTCCCGAAGAAGTAGAAAAGATAAACCAATTGGGGTATCCCACTTATTTTCTAACACTTCTGGGTGTTTGGAAACTACTTGGTGTGGTTGCCGTGTTATCACCTAAGTTTTTGTTACTAAAAGAATGGGCTTATGCTGGATTTTTCTTTGCGATGTCGGGAGCTGCGTTTTCGCATATTGTTTCTCGTCATCCCATTGGAGAAATTTTCCCATCTCTTCTTCTTCTAGCACTCACGGTTATTTCTTGGTACTTACGTCCAACAAATCGTAGAATCTAAAGAATGAGGATTTGGCTCTAAAGAAAATCAAAACTGAAATTCTGCTTGGTTCTGTTCTAAGCCAATGAGTAGAACTCAATCAAGCCAGAGCCAGGAAATCATCCAAGATTTTCATTTAGGATCAGGCCGCCAAAGAGGATGCAGAGTCGTTAGTTTTATATTCCCGATACCAATGGTAACATCCATAGAAGGCTATCAGTAAAAACACAACATACTCTAAGGTAACAAAGGGAATCTCTTTTAAAGAATACAAACCAATACAAACTACATCCACAAACACCCATAAAAACCAAGATTCCAATTTCCTTTGAGCCAGTAAAAAATTGGCAAAGATACTTGCCACCGTCGTAAAAGCGTCCCAATACAAAAATGCTGGTGGTTTTTTAAAAATCTCTGGTAACCAGATAGGCAGGTGGCTTGTGATTTCACCTAGTAGGTAGGTTCCTAGAAAAATAGAAACTAGGAGTAAGGTATTATTTCTTTTTCCAAGGGATTGAATTTTGACAAAGGAACCAGTCCTTTTTCGCCAGATCCACCAACCATAAATACTCGATCCAAAAAAATAAATTTGTAATAACATATCCGAATACAATTGGATCTGAAAGAACAAAAAGAAAAAACAAATCGAATTAAAAATTCCAACCGGCCAAGTGAGGATATGATTTCGGGAAGCCAAATAGACGCAGGCGAGACCAGAACTTGTTCCCAGAAGTTCGATAAAACTAATAGAGTAACCGAATACAGAAAAGATTTGAAAGTCTATCGAAAGGTAGGAGAAAAAATTCATCATGTGCTGAAACCAGTTTCAATAAACATTTTGTCCCTATCCAAATCATCCAATTTGGCAGACTAAATCCGAAAAAAATCTTCCTTAAATCCTTTTTCCCCAAGCCATTTGCTTTGCAAAAGATTATATCCAACAATTTCAAAATCACGGGAGATCCATTTTCTATATTTCTTTTTGGTTCTAGAAAATGCATAAGGGTCGGTAAAAGACATTTCTTCCTTCATCACCGCATAATCTTCGTTTGTTGGCACTGTAAAATACAGGTAATTACAATATTTAGCCATTTTTTCCAAAACTCCAGGGATCATTGTATCAGGAAGGTATTGGATCACGGAATTACAAATCCCAAGTTCTACTGGTTCCTTTTCTAATTTCGGGAGTTTGAAAGTTTCTAACGATTCATGATAGAGATGAAATTTGTCAGAACGTTTCACCCAATCTTTTTTCTTTAGATCTTCATAAGCCTCTTTAGAAGCATCCACAGCATACACTTTCACCGGGGAAAAGGTTTTTACCATTTCTCGTAGTAAAATCGCTTTCCCAAATCCAAAGTCAGCCATTTTGTAAACGGGAATTTCCATCAGTTGGAATAGAGTTTTTAAGTATTCTGCATGTTGTTTGGCATTATACGAACCATCGACATCCAGTCCATTGCCGTAAATATCTGACCAATAAGAACCATCAAATTCTTTACCATTTTTACCCAGACCAAAGGCCTTTTTGTTCAAAAAACTCTTCATTAGAATTGGGTCCCTAAACTTTGTAATTCACGTATCATCTCTTTGATGTATTTCGGTTCTTTTGTTAGCTGCTCTACTTCCTTTTCATAAGTTTGAGTCACCATTTGGTTGTCGATTCTTACTCGTTTTAAATAGGTATTTAAGGTTTCTTTTGTGATTTTTCTCTCAGGAAATTCAGCCATCAAGGGATGTGAAAAAAATCTTTGACGAATCGAATCTTCCAAGTCACGGATTTTCGTTTTAATAATACCTACAAACCTCTTGATCGAAGTGTCATGAAAGGAAACATCTGTTTGTTGGTTTGGAATTAGCTCATCTACCTGTAATCTGATTTCTAAAATTTCTGCGATGTTCATATTGTCTCTTGCACCGGAGAGTTTGGTCATGAGTTTAGATTTTTTTTCCCTTAAAACGGGATCCTGCTCTTTGTCGGGATGGATGAGTTTTGCTAAATTTTTAAATAGAGTGTTGATGTCTGTGCTTAAGAGGCGTTCGGACTCTAGAATCTTTTTTTCCTTTTCAGTTTGCGATTTAGTTTTTTTTCGTTCGTTGGATTTGGGACCCCTTCCTCTAAAGTATTCCGATCGGTATTCTTCATACTTCTCACGAAATTCTCTATACTTCTCCTCGTGAGACTCCCGCTCCTCTTCTGAATCAAACCCAGTTCGATTCATATCGTCTAAATCAATATCGATTCCAAATGTATTTTTGATTCTAGATTCCATTTGGTTTTTGTACCGAAGGCGTTCCATCCGTTCAAATTTAGTTTCCAGTTGGTCTCGAAACTTTCCATAAAAGGTTGTATCTTCCAACATCGAATCATTACACATTTCCAAAAGATAACGTCGCAAAAACTCCCTTTGCATCTTACCAAAGGAAAGTTTTTCTTCGAGTAGAATGGCGCACATCAGTTCAAAACGTGTTCGTTCTAATTTTTTCTGTTTTTCTAATTCAGGTAAAACATCATTTATATAAGTTTCATTTACAAGTTGGAATAAAGGTTCAATTTCTTTGGAACGTTCTAATGTCTCTTTATGTTTACGAAGAGCGTCGTTAAACTCTTTTTGGGCTTTCGTTTGGTTGGAAGAAACTCCCGTCCAAATCAGAGTTTCCTCTGTGGTTTCTATAGGTTTGGATTTTTGTTTTGGCATTACATACGGAAAAGGAGAAAGTCGCCAGATAACCTGTATCTGGCGATGGTTCGAGATTGTTTCGCTAAAAATCTTATGCTTTCATTAAATTCAAAGCAGCACCGGCTTTGAACCATTCGATTTGTTGCGCATTGTAAGTATGGTTGACTGGAATTTCGTCCTTTTTGCCATCCTTATGGTTGAAAACAAGTGTCAGTGGTTTTCCTTCTGCAAAACTTGTGAGTCCTACAATATCTATCACATCATCTTCTTGGATTTTATCGTAATCTTCTTTGTTTGCAAAAGTGAGAGCCAACATCCCTTGTTTTTTCAAGTTTGTTTCGTGAATACGAGCAAACGATTTTACAAGTACAGCTCTTACACCTAAATGTCTTGGTTCCATGGCCGCATGTTCGCGAGACGAACCTTCGCCATAGTTTTCATCCCCAACCACAATCGACCCAATCCCTTGGGCTTTGTATGCTCTTTGGGTTTGCGGAACCGGTTCATAGTTTCCAGTGAGTTGGTTTTTCACCTCATTGGTTTTGCTATTGAAGATGTTTGTCGCACCGATGAGTAGGTTATTGGAAATATTGTCCAAGTGACCACGGAATTTTAGCCAAGGACCAGCCATAGAGATATGGTCTGTTGTACATTTACCTTTGGCTTTGATCAGAAGTTTTAATCCTTTGAGATCTGTCCCTTCCCATGCTTTAAAAGGGGCTAAGAGTTGGAGCCTTGTCGATGCTGGATCTACAATCACTTGAACCCCAGAACCATCTGCCGCCGGAGCTTCAAAACCTGCATCCTCAACCGCAAAACCTTTGCTCGGTAGCTCTTCCCCTGTAGGCGGATCAAGTTTGACTTGTTCCCCTTTTTCATTGGTGAGAGTGTCTGTGAGTGGATTGAATCCTAAGTCCCCTGCAATCGCAAGTGCTGTTGTGATCTCTGGAGATGCCACAAAAGCATACGTGTTTGGATTCCCATCTTGGCGGGCTTGGAAGTTTCTGTTAAAGGAATGAACAATGGTGTTTTTTTCTTTTTTATCAGCACCCACACGAGACCACATTCCAATACAAGGTCCACAAGCATTGGAGAAAACTTTAGCTCCAATTTTATGGAAGGAATCAATGAATCCGTCTCTTTGGATGGTGTAACGAACCAGTTCCGATCCAGGAGTGATGGTAAACTCTGCTTTGGTTTTTAAACCTTTAGCAGCGACTTGTTTGGCAAGAGAAGCAGCTCTTGAGATATCTTCATAAGAAGAGTTGGTACAAGATCCGATAAGACCTACTTCTACTTTGAGGGGCCAACCATTCTTTGCTGCTTCTTCTTTCATTTTAGAAATAGGAGTCGCAAGGTCAGGAGTGAAAGGACCGTTGATATAAGGCTCTAAAGTATTAAGATCAATTTCTATTACTTGGTCAAAGTATTTGTTTGGGTCTGCGTAAACTTCTGGATCCGCAGTAAGATGGGTTTTGTATTTGTTTGCAAGATCGGCCACATCACTTCTATTAGTGGATCGCAGGTAACGCTCCATAGATTCATCATAACCAAAAGTAGAAGTGGTTGCTCCAATTTCCGCACCCATGTTACAGATTGTACCTTTTCCAGTACAAGAAAGGGATTCAGCACCAGGACCAAAGTATTCTACAATGGCACCCGTCCCTCCTTTCACAGTAAGAATTCCTGCTACTTTTAAGATAACGTCTTTTGCAGTACTCCAACCATTTAGTTTTCCAGTAAGTTTGACACCGATAGCTTTTGGCCATTTGAGTTCCCAAGCAAGTCCTGCCATGACATCACATGCATCAGCTCCACCCACACCAATGGCAATCATCCCAAGACCACCAGCGTTTACTGTATGAGAGTCAGTTCCAATCATCATCCCACCAGGGAAGGCATAGTTTTCTAAAACTACTTGGTGGATGATACCTGCACCTGGTTTCCAGAAACCAATTCCATATTTATTAGAAACGGAGGATAAAAAATCATATACTTCTTTGTTTTCTTTGACAGCAATTCCGAGATCCACTCCGGATTCGTCTTTTGCTGTGATCAAGTGGTCACAGTGAACGGTGGAAGGAACCGCTACTTTTTTACGACCCGCTTGCATAAATTGGAGAAGCGCCATCTGCGCTGTTGCATCTTGCATGGCAACTCGGTCGGGAGCAAAGTCCACGTAATCGACACCACGGCCAAAACTCTTCGTTGGGTTTCCATCCCAAAGGTGGTTGTATAAAATCTTCTCTGTAAGTGTGAGGGGTCGACCCAATAACTTCCTGGCTTGTGTGATGGTCGCTTCCATTTTGGAATAACGTGCCGCAATCATTTCTATATCAAATGCCATCTGAACCTCTTATACCTATCAGACCGCAGGAAAAAAGGGAATCAATCGAAAATTAAACTACGAATGCTAAAATCAGTAAAATTGGCTCTGTAGTGAGAACCGGTTTCTTTTCTAACCGTCGATACGGACATAAACTTCGTCAGCTTTGAGGATGAGGCCCGATTTAATTTCGATGAGTCTTGTATTGACAAAAACTCCGTCTTGGTATGGGGTCACAATTCCTGTAATGATGACATCAAGTTTCAAAACGTCGCCTATTTTCCGCAAGGTGGCAGTGTCCGTAGGTGAATCCAAACCAAGGCCTGCTTCTTTCAAAACTTTTTGGTTGGCCAGGCGGTCTAAGATCTGAAACCTGTCTTTTTTTACAAGTTCCGTCGTGAGTTTTTCTGCAAGGATTTCCCCATAGGGGCTTTTTTTTCCTTCATTATCTAAAAATGTCAAAACAACAAGTCGTTGTGGTTGGAAGTAGAAACCTTTTTCAGAAAGGGAAACTGCTAACTGTTCCAGTGGTGCAACGGAAGGTTTTTTAGGTTTGGATTCTCTTTCCTCTCCCAAATAACAAGCGCTAACGCTAAACAAAATCCCCAGTAAAATTATTTTAAAACGCAAGTTCCATCCCAAGTGAAGTAACATATTCATAAAACGATTTTCCATTAAAGCCATTCCCATACATAAAACCACCGGGAACCCCAAGCAGCATACCGTCTTTATAAAATTGGTTCTGGAAATTAAGAAAAAAAGTGGTTTTTAGGCGGCCAGGGGGTTTACCACGAAAGGAGGCAGAAAATGTTTCAGGGGACCTACCATTGTGATCCTTGATCTGCAATAGTGGATCATTAAACACATTGAAGATCTGATTGCCAACATACAAAGAATAACTTTTGGATGAACCCAAAAAGAAAATGAGGCCGAGTGATGCGTTGTCCTGTGCTGGAGAGAACCCAAGTTGACCATGAGGGACAGAACCTGGTCTTGGGTTTAAATAGTTGTATTTTAAATTTAATTGAACTTTGTCGCTACCGAAAAAAAAAGAAAACTTACCACCTTCTGCACCATAAGCAAGAACAGGGTTTTCCGTTTTTACATTATATACAGACGTTTGCACTTTTAGGAATTGCGAAGGGTTAAAACTTCCTTGGTATTCATACGATTGCCTAGGGTCAAATAACGACCGCTTATTGGCCTCTAACTGACGAAAAATAAGGGCTGCCGATGGATGGACTGGGGCTGCAAGAGAAGGTTGCGACAAGGAAGGTTCTCCTGTCAGCTTTGCGTCCCAAACTAATGGTGTCTGTTGTGAAAAATCAAAATCCAATTTAGTCCCAGTATTTGCGAACGGGTTCCACTGCGATGGATTATAACCCTCTTTTTTAAAAGAGGTCATAGGATTTGAAGAAAAGAATTTTAGAGAATTCTTATATTCTGAAGTTTGACTATCTCCATCGTTTGAATCAACTCACATAAGTTTGGCGCAAAGAACCATCGCCAAACTTATGTGAGTTTGACGAATCGAATTCTCTTATACCTGAGTCTTTTAAGGGCGCAATAAAAACAACCCCCAGAAGACCTAAACCTGAGAATAAGGAAACAAATACCGAAGATTTCGGGGAGTACATAAAGAGACTATGAAACATATTTCCTGATTTCCAATGAATGTAAATCTATTTTTGAAATAGGAACATTGAATCCCCATAAGAATAAAAGCGAAACCTGTTCTGCAAAGCATATTGATAAACATCCAACACGAGTTGGGTATTTGCAAAGGCACTCACAAGAAGCAAGAGGCTGGACTTTGGTAGGTGAAAGTTTGTAATCAGTCCTTGTACTGATTGAATCCTGTCACCTGGCGACAAAAAGATGTCAGTTTGACTTGATCCTACCTTATATTTCTGTAATTGAGAATCAAAAATAGTTTCTAAAACGCGAAGAGTAGTCGTCCCTACGGCAATGATCCTCCTCCCCTCCTTCCTTGCATCGTTTAACTTTGATGCTGTGGATTCGGAAACAAAGTACTTCTCCTTATGTAAAGTCTTGGTTTGCCATTGTTCAGGAGTTAACGGACGAAATGTCCCATAACCTATTTGTAATTCCACAGGAAGGAACTCGGCACCGAGTTTTCGAAGGTTCTCTTTTAGATCTTCAGTAAAATGTAACCCTGCGGTTGGAGCCGCCACCGATCCAGATCTGTTTGCAAAAATAGTTTGGTATCGAACCTTATCTTCCTCGGTCACATTGCGTTTCAGATAGGGAGGGATCGGGATATTTCCAAAGATTGCGAAATCAGAATCAGAAATGGGGGTTTCAGAGAACAAAATGGAAAGTTCTTCTTCTGGGCCCTGGAAAAAAAAACGAAAGTTCTTAAATCCCACCGGAGAGAGAATATCACCTAATTTAAGTTTTGCTCTATTTTTTAAGATACATAACCAACCTTGGTTGGATTTATCCACTGATTCCAAAAAAATCGATTCATGGATACGACCCGATTCCACTTGTAAATACACACGGCGGTAGGATACTTTTGTCTCATTATAAACAAAAACATCACCAGGACGCACAAGTGCCGTGATATCTCGAAACAAAGGGGCTTCCCAAAACTTAGTTTGCCCTATGTCAACGACCAAAAGCCGAGACTCATCTCGATTTTCTAAGGGGAATTTGGCAATTTGTTCATCGGGAAGGTGGAAATCGTATTCCTGTAAAAAATCCATCTTTGTATAGCCTTGGGAAAACCTTGTCAATTAACCAGAAATATTGGGAATGGTAGGAGAACTATGTGGAAATTTTTAGAAACCCTAGAGAAACGTGGAAAATGGATTCTCTGCATTCTACTCGTGATTTTTCTCGTCCTTTCCGTTTCTAGATCCAAACAAAAATCGGATTTTTTGGATTATTACCATGCAGCGAAACGTTGGGCAACTGGAGAGAATCTCTATCGGTTCGATGCGGCTTTCGAACTCCAGTCCAAAGTAAAAACCATGGAAGATCTGTTCCAACCAGAGAATTTTCACCTATTAACAGCGCTCCAAAACGAAACAGCGACCTATATTTATCCGCCACTATTCTCTTTTTTACTCATTCCCTTCACTTATCTTACAGAACCGAATGCAGCACTACTCTTTGAACTATTGAGTTGGATTTCTTTATTAGCAATCTTATACCTTATTTTTCAGAACAGAGAACTTTCCAACTCAAGTTCGCCATTCCCGTATTTAATTCTACTGGCAACCTTAGTATTTAATTTTCGGTTTTTAGAAAGCCATATCCAGAACAACCAAGTAGGTTTACTGCTCATTTTACTTGTGTTAGTATCTCTTACTGCAAAATCACACTGGCAAAGTGGTATCCTTTTAGCATTAGCAGTTAGTATCAAAATCACTCCACTGGTATTCATTTTCTTATATGTTTATGAAAAACAATACAAAAGAATCCTCTGGTTTCTAATTGGGATTTTTCTCTGGAATGCAATTCCACTTCTTTATCATTGGGATTATACCATTCAAATGACAAACGAATGGCTGACAGAAATTTTGGGGAATGCTTTTAGTAACCCCCTTCTCCGTTCTTGGAAAAATAACCAATCTTTAAGTTCGACACTCGCAAAATATTTTGTTCCGGGCGCAGATATGATGAACCAACCAACATACGGTTTACCATTTATCACTCTTTCCCTTCCAATGTTAAAGATCATTCAACTCGTGTTTATGGTTTTGTTTGGCATCCCTCTCTTATTACTCTGGAGAAAGGAAAATAAAAAATGGGAAATCATTTCTCTATTATTTTTGGTTTCCGCACTTTTCAGTGGGATTAGTTGGATTCATAGTTTTATTATTTGTTTAATTCCGATCTATTTCATTTTGAATCAAGTTATAAGTTCCCCAAACAATAAAAAAGAAATGTTTGTTCTAATCTTAATTTTGAGTTTACCGCTACTGGCTCATAGAACCTTCGTCGGGTCAAAAATAGAAGCCGCACTTTCTATGTTTTCCATTTTATTTTATACAACCAGTCTCTTATATTTCTATATTGTAAGGTTTGCATTACGTGAAACAGAAAATCGGAATTGATGTTAGGCCACTGGCCTATGGGATGACCGGGAATTCTCGGTATTTAGCTGAAGTCCTAAAAGTCATTCTACCCAAACACAAAAAGAAAGAATTTTTTTTATACACCAATAAACCGATCCATCCAGTATTTCAAAATTTACTTGGTCCCAATACAAAAGTGGTTCTGGAACCAAAAAACATACCTGGGCCAATCTATTTGAATTTTATTTTACCGAGGCGTCTGAAACAAGATGGGGTCGAAGTGTTTTGGGGCACCATACAAATGTTACCTTTTCTAAAACTTCCCATCCCAAGTTTCGTAAATTACCATGACCTAAACTTCATATCAGCCCCAGAGACTATGGCTAAGTGGAACTATTGGCAACACAAACTCCTCTCTCCTATAACAATGAAAAATGCTGATAAAATCTTTTGTTTATCCAAAAATACAAAGGAGGAAATTGCCGCTTTTCGTCCTGAATATGAAAAAAAATGTATCGTAGTTTATCCTGGTGTATCTAAACAAAAAGTAACTAAAACTAAAACCATTTTCCCAAAAGAATTCTTTTTGACAGTGGGAACCTTAGAACCAAGAAAAAATATCAATCGTTTGGTGGATGCATTTTTGGATTTTAAAACCAAACATCCGAAAGACAAAAATTCCTTAATCGTCATGGGACGAAAAGGATGGGGGGAAGAAGGTGAATTTTTATACCAAAAACTGAAAGACTCAAAAATACAAAGTTTAGGTATTCAATTTCTAGAGAACCCGGATGATGCAACGTTAGCGGAGGCATTTAAACAATGTAAGGTGTTCTTTTTCCCTTCTCTCCATGAAGGGTTTGGGCTTCCTCTATTGGAAGCTATGTTAGAGGACAAACGTTGTGTTGCTTCTGACATCCCTGTATTTAAAGAAATATTATCTGACAAATGTGATCTCTATGTTCCTCCAAAAGAAACAAAACTTTGGACTCATAGTTTTGAATTGATGTCCGGGCCAAAAAAAAGTAGGTCCCCAAAATTTCCCGCCAAACAATGGACATGGGAAGAAACAGCAAAAAAAATAGAAGAGGTACTCTTTCAATGAAAATCATAAACAAATGGATATCCAAATGGAAGGAAATCCGAAGCAAAAAAGAAACCGCTTACTTTGGAACTTCATTATACGATGAGTTAACTGTAAACCCAATCCCTTCCTTATTACTCATTCTTGCTGCAGTTCTTTTTTTCACATACAGTTTACCGTATGCGTTTTATTTAGGTAAGTTTTTCTATTGGTTTGTTGGGGTTTTAGAAATCACTAAAGTTTTAAAAATTCCTTTTTTAGATGAGCTTCGCTATTACCACTACCTTTCTGTTTTTGTCTATTTCTACATTGCAGCATCTCTCTTAATTGATGTTAGCCGCCTCTTAAACAAGTGGAATATCCGAACCATCGTTGTTAAAAATGAGATTTGGCAAATTCAAAGATTTGGGTTTGGGAAAAAACTCACCAAGTTTAACTTTGAGACCGAAGGTTTAGAACTCGGTTATGAACACGGTGGATTGAGTGATTATTTAGGATGGAATCGAATGATTTGGGAAAAAAATGGAAAAGCTATATTTACCACTCCCTATTTTTTTCCATATAAAAAGAATCGAAACATAGTGAATCGAATTTTAAAACGTTAGAGTGGAATTGGACTCTTGAAGAAGTTATTTATTCTCCTTTTACTACTCGTCCTTTTTTTATTCCATCTAAGATACCTCTCTCGGGCCTTTGATTGGGATTCTTGTGTTTATGCACTTAATATTCAAAAGGATAGAGTGGAGTCAGCGTTTTTCAATCCTCACCATTTAGGGTTTGAGTCTTCGGGACTACTCTATTGGAAAATGCTTCGTTCTATCTATCCGACAACGGATATTATGTTTTTTTTGCGGTTACGAATTCTAAGTTTTTCCCTATTTTTTTTGGGACTCTTTATTTGGCTCTACTACAAACTATACAAAGATTTAATCCTTGGAATCATTCTTGCACTTGTCATCCAGGTAAGCCAAGCTTTTTGGTTCTATAGTTTACACAATGATACCCCCCTCATCCATTCCTGTTTGATGGCTCTTTTGTTTTTATTTACGATTTATTATCTAAGGCAAGGTTTACTGACAAAACACTTACTTGTATTATGGATCATTCAACTTTTTAGTATCTATTTCCACCAATCCAATGTCATTCATTTTGGGATGGTCCCTATGGCAATCTTCCTCTCCCCTAACAGAAGTTTTGGTAAAAAACTTAGAATCATATTAGTTTATTTGACATGCCTGGGTGTTGCGACCATTCTATCATACCTTTTTGTTGGATTCATTATTCTAAAACGAGGACTCGGACCTCTTGATGAAAAACATTTTTCCTTTTGGATGTTCTTATATGCAGCCATAAACCGCTGGGGTACAAGCCTCGGGGAAGAAAAAAACTATGTGTTGTACTTCTATCGAGGGATAGGAGATGCTTTTCTTGTATTCCAGAACGTCATTCCTAAATTCCGAGTGAACCTATTTGACTTCCAAAACCCAAAACACCTTCCCTACAATTTGAATCTTTTATTCTGGATTTTTAGTTTGTGTCTAGGAATTTTGAATTTCCGCACTATGTGGGCACGATACAAACAAGAACTATTGGTGATGACGTTTTGGATCTTACCTTCGATTGGTTTTTATACATGGTGGGAAGGATATTTTTTTGAATTTTGGGTGGGAACCACCATTGCCCTTTGGATACTTAACTCTTATACCTTAAAATCCTTATCAATACCCATGTTACCAAAATTTTCAGCTGCCATTCTTCACACGATTTACCTTACATTATTCCTTTTTTACTTCAGTACTAATTTTACTTTTTCTACTCTTCCTCGGTCCATTGGTCCAAAATTTGGATATACCGAAGGAATCCAAGGGCCAGTTGAAAAGTTAGCCGAAGAATCAATATACCGCTAGGAACCAAACAAATGTTATTTAACTCCTTTGAATTTTTAGTATTTTTCTTTGTGACGATCATAGTTGGGAATCTTCTAAAGAATCGTTGGCAAAAACTTTTTTTTCTACTCACCAGCTATTACTTTTATATGGCTTGGCAACCTTCGTCTATCTCCTGTACGGCGATGGCGGCAGATGGGTTTAAATTTTACACAGATAGACTCTATTGTGATTTTAAGATCAACCCTTACGTATTTGTTCTAATTTTTTCCACAGTAATTGATTATTTTGCGGCAAGGTTCATCGAAGCGAAAGAAGATGGAGACAGCACAAGAGGTTGGTTGCTTGTACTTTCTCTTGTTGTTAATATTGGAACTCTTGGATTTTTTAAATATACTGACTTTCTACTCGGAGTTATTAACGATATCAATCTTTTAGATGACTACCAATTTGCAAAACAAAACATCATCCTCCCTGTCGGAATTTCCTTTTATACATTCCAATCCATGAGTTATACCATCGATGTATACAATCGCAAAATAGAAGCAAGAAAATCATTCCTTGATTTTGCCTTGTATGTAACCTTCTTTCCACAACTAGTTGCCGGTCCGATTGTTCGTGCAGAAACTTTTTTCCGCGACTTAGACTTTCGTCTCGGTGTGTATAAAGCGAATATTGATGCTGCCTTTGCCTTAATATTGATTGGTTTCACAAGAAAAATCGTTTTCGCAGACAACCTGGCTCGAGTGGTCGACTCAACATTCTCTAATTATCAAAACCTCAACTCAATTGAAATTTGGACAGGGGCCCTTGCCTTCGGATGGCAAATTTATTTTGATTTTGCAGGATATACTGACATTGCAATCGGAGTAGCAAGATTGTTTGGATTCCAGTTCAATCCAAACTTTAACTTCCCAATGTCTTGCAGAAATATTGCCGACCACTGGTCGCGGTGGCATATTTCCTTTTCCACATGGATTAGAGACTACATTTACATCCCGTTAGGTGGCTCTAGAGTAAGTGTCATCATGTACATTCGCAATATTATGATCACCTGGTTATTTGCTGGGTTATGGCATGGTGCGGCCTACCACTACGTGGGTTGGGGAATTTGGCAAGGAACAATGTTACTTTCCCACAAGTTCTACGGCGACACCAAACTGGCTAAATTCCTAAACGGAAAAGGTGGTAAAGTTTATGATTTATTTGCACGGATTTTCACCATGTTTTGTTTATCATTTGGATTTATCATGTTCCGCGCTGAGACAATGGAAAAAGCAATCCCGATGATGAAGGCTCTTGTTTTTCTAAATGATTCTGTAGCTCCCATCGCAAGATGGTCTAACTACAGATTCGGTATTTTATTAGTGATTTGTTTTACTGCTAGTTACATTTTTTCTAAAAGACAGATCCCTACTCTTCTTACTGGCAGTTGGTTGAAATACACAACCTTCGTCATTGTAAACATACTATTATTATTACTTTTTGGAGTCACTGAAAGCCAGAACTTCCTCTACTTTCAATTTTAATTATGAACTTACTCAAAGAAACCATCTCATTTCTGACCGATAAAAAATTAGTCACAGCAATACTCTTTTTATTAGTATTGGAATGTTTACTTCAGTTTGGATTGTATAAACCATATCTAAAGAAAAATTCCTATGCCTCCAATATCAATCGAGTCACTGAACATGTAGTTTCAAAAAGAGATATGTTGGATCCGGACATTTTGATCGTAGGGACATCTGTAGCTTTCGAAGGAATAAGTATTCGTATGCTCAACGATGAACTAAAAAAAACTGGATGGAAAACTCAATCCATTGCTGTTCGAGGTTCTGAGCTCGTAGTCCAACATCGAATTTTAGAAGAATATTTAGATAAATTTCCAAATGTTAAAATCATCCTACATGTAATGGAACCTGGAATGCCATGGGTCGATAGAAAGTACATAGTGGACCCGACATTGGCGATGTTATCGGAGCTGGGGAACTTCAAAGCAATTCCCACAGTTCTAAATTTCGAATACAATCTTGCGTTTTCAAATTACCTTTATTTGATCTTTAAGTCGGTAGCCTATCGCAAGGATCTATCTGATTTAGTTATCAATTTTAACGAAAGGTTAAAAGCAATTTCGAGAAAGAATAAAAATCCAAATTTGAATCCCTGGGATTATGAAAATGATCATCCTGAATCCATTGATGAATACCAACTTACAAGCGTAGATGATTGCCTAAACCGATTGGCTCTCCACCTTCCCTTAGAAATCCCCAAAGCATCCAACCCTGACCATAGACGTATGTTGTTTGAAACTTGTGGCATTGCAAGTGTTGTCCCTCAAGATTCAAATGCAACCGAAGATACAGAACGGTATTTTAGACGACTGAAAAAAATGTATAACTTCATTGGGAGCCGCAACATTCATATCATCAACGTATTTGCACCGTATTCCGATGTAATTCGAAAGGTAAACAACGAAGGTAGAATGAAAGTCTGGCATGATGGATTGTCCGAAGCATTAGTGTCTCACCAAACTTTAGATGAAATGGACCTTCAAGATTCTCTAGGAGATTCTAATGGAAAATATTGTTTTGATTTAATTCACTTGAACGAAGCCGGGATGAAGGAATTCACCAAAATTCTCGCAAAAAATTTGGAGAAAAAACTTGGGAAACGATGACATCACTCTTAGGCAATTACAATCGGAAGTCGATGATTGGATTCAAACCATTGGTGTTAGATATTTTTCTGAGCTTACCAATTTAGCAATTCTAATGGAGGAAGTGGGTGAACTTTCTAGGCTTATGGCAAGAAAGTATGGGGACCAGTCCTTCAAATCAGGCGAATCCGCTGACAATATCCCGAGTGAGATTGGTGATATTTTATTTGTTCTCACCTGTTTGGCCAATCAAATGGGAATCTCTTTACAAGATGTGATTCAATCAACGATCAAAAAAAATACTAAACGCGACTTAGATCGTCACAAAAACAATCCAAAACTCTGAACTAAAAACACTAACCGATTGAGATTCCAGCTTCTCTCCGAATTGCATTCCAATAGGCAGAAAGGTGGGCAGGATGTGAATTCATATCAGAAATACAGTAATCGAACTTAGTGCGAAAGACAGGATTTGTGTCTAATACAGATTCATACTTCGAATAGTCTAAAAACATCTCCCTGAAGAACTGTTTTTGGCCCTCAAAATCATAATCCTCACGAAAAAACATATAAGCATGGGCCAAGTCATGAAGTAAATGTTCAAACGCATCTCGTTTGCCTTCGACCAAACTTCCATTCATGGCATCAATCCAACTGATAGTAGAATATCTGTAACCATGGCTTTGTGATTCCAACATTTCCAAAGAACTAGGATTATAGTCTATGAGTCGGATATCCCACTCACCTATATGCCATTTCCAGAGTGCAAAACGTACGGTATCGGGCATCCCGTAGAACCGAACTACCTCTAAAAATTCTTTTGATTGATTTCGGTTGGGCAACGGTTTTCCCATTCTCAGAAAAGGATGTCTTTTCACGCGACGTTCTAAGTATAATAATACAATTTGGAAGGTAAGGTAGCTGTCGGATATCTGGCCAGTTTCCCAATCCATTTTCAACGAAATTAAATTAGAAAGAATGGATTCGGCCTCTTTTTTTAATTCCACTTCAGGGATACAGATTTTTTTGAAGGAACCGTAAATACGGCCATTGTCGTGAGGCATAAAGAATTTAATGAGACAGTCCGTAGTACTCCGTTTCTAAATGGAACATCCCTCCGATTTCTCCTCCTAGAAAAAACAAAGTACCATCCGAAAATTTCACACCGCTGTGTTTTGATACACTATATCTGGCCATACCCATATCAAAGAAATTATTACTTTTTGCATAATCAAGTTTTTCCATGACTCGGCTTGGCTCGCTTGTATTATATCGGTATCCCCCACCGTAAAAAAGAACTCCGCCGTCAGGAAGCTCCGATGCAATACTCCACTCTCTTCTAAATTTCGAATTGGCAATTGTCAAAATTTGATTCCGAGTTCGATCATACAACATAGTGGAATTGTTTAAGTTAGACAATTGTGCTCCATAAATTAAAACATTCCCATCCACTAATTTCATACATTTTAATACACCGACAGGTACAGGTAAGGTTGGACCCCAAGAAAAGGTTTGTGTGATAGGATCATAAAACTCCGTTGTGTCTTTTGGTGCGAAAATTCCATCTGTCCCACCGATTACAAATACTCGGCCATCATCCAGTAACACGGAACAAGAAAACGATCTTGGAGTCATCATCTTACTTGTAAGCTCAGTAAAGTTTCCGGTAGCAGGATCATAAATCTCGGCAGTATTTAAAGAGAAAAAAGCCAAAGGTGTCATAGGATCAAGGTCATACTCACGAATCCCACCTAACACGATCACTTTTCCATCTTGAAGTTTGACAATATTATGCAAATGCCTTGGACCATTCATACTCCCTGTCGGAGTGAAAGCGGTTGTCTCTGTATCAAATATATAACTCGAAGTAAGAGCATACGGATTTGGGGCTTGAATTCCACCTGTGATAAGAAGATTCTTTCCATCCAACATCACACCGCGCTCACCCCTAGAAATGAATGGCAAACTAGGATTGGTGAGAACAAAACTAGACGAACCTTTCCGAAGAATTTCTGCACTAGAAGCAAAGCCATAAATTGCAATTACATCACCATCGGAATTTTGGAAGGCATCAAATTCCGACCTACCGTGATGTAATTTAGGACCTGGCACTAAACCTATGAATTGTACTGTCAATGAATTGGACACTTCATTTGATGCATTATCTTTTGAATTGGAAAACTGCAGGGTAAGCGAACCAGGATTATTCGATGAAAAATTAATTTCAAAGTATACTCTATATGTTGTTTCATTAATCTTTTGAACTGATCGAAGAATGACCGATGAAGCAAGAGATCCACTCAAAATCGGTGGCCCAAAATTTGCTAATGGTTCGGAAGTGGTAAAGTCCCAATAATGAGCAGAAAAAAAGGTATAATCTGTAATTGGAATATAGCCAACCAAAGATACTGTAGGGATTTTTGTATCGATGATGATTGGAAGTTTATCGTTTGCAAGAGTTTCCCCTACATTAGAAACCACACCAGAAAGGATCAGTTCATATTGTCCATCATCCGTGAGGGGGTCAAATTTCACGAGAAGACGATCTCTATCTATCTTAGCAAAACTGACATTTGAAAAAATGTCTTGGTTGGACTTGGCAAGGTACTCCGCATCAATATTGGCAAGATCTCGATTGCATTGTAATAGAACTTGGTCCACGCTCCCAAGAGATTTATTGTTTGAACGATTTTCACAACTAAATGGGCTCGAATTAAAAAAAGCACTTAGAAACAACCCACCAGTGGATTTTTGATCAAAAGGATTCCCATACTTTGCGGGGAAAATACATCCGATCGTACACAATAAAATAGGAAAAATCAATTTATTCAAAACTGTATTCCTCCGTATTTCCAAGGATATCACCAATCCTACCGCCAAGAATCATCCCACCACCGGAAGAAGAATAACGAATTTCACAACCATCCCAACGAGCATTTAAGGAACGGCTTGTCATATAAAATCGGTTGATTGACTCAGACCAAGACTCTGTATCATGAATTGAATCGAATGTGGAACCGTTTACGGTTCGATACTCTAACCCACCTGCGACAATCAGTTGGTCTTTCCCATAAGGAAAAATAAAAGAAGAACCCCATTCCCTACCAAAAAGAAGATTTTTATGATCTCGAATAGTATCCGTCATTGGATTATAAATTTGAGCGCGTAACACCGGCTGTGCGACGTCAAAACGAGAATTCACACCTCCAAAAATCAGTATCTCTCCATTTTTTAATCCGTGAACAAAGTGATTGAATCTTTTGTATAACTTCGCATTAGATTTAGAAAGAATTTTTGTATTGATATCATAAATTTCAATAGAATCCAACGCATTCGCATTAAAATTATTTGCCATGGGTCCAAACGCATCAGAACGTTCTCCTCCAATAATAATCACCTTACCAGAAATATGCGAAAGGATCTGTGCGTGTTTACCTCTTGAATCAGAAAGGTTCCCAATGGTTTCAACAGTCATTGTAGCCGGATCATTTGTAATATGAACCAACTCAACCATCCCCACTGATTGGATCGGCTTAAATGGACTCATCCCCCCAACAACAAGTACATCTCCATTCGGAAGCACTGTCATTTTATGAAATAAGCGGGGGGTTAACAAGTGCGGGCCCTCTGTCCAAGTATTGGTAATTGGGTTATAAACTTCGGTAGAAGTTAACTCATCGTTGGAAGGCCCACCTTTACCACCCAATCCAGCTGCGGCAAATATTCTTCCGTCAAGGAGTTTGACGGCTTCAAATTCTTGCCGACGATATACCATCTCAGGAGCCGGAATGAATTGTTTCGAAGCAGAATCATAAAACTCGGCATGGCTCAATGTGCCATTTCCGTTGATCAAAACATCCTTTTTAGCCTTTCCTCCAAAAACCAAACGTCGACCATCATCTAATTCAACACCAACACAAGACCTTCTTGCTACATTTAAATTAGGCCCACTTCTGAAGGCATAAACATTTACAGGAACCATCACAGTCCCTTGAGAATTGGAAGCTTTGTCTTTAATGTTTAGAAAGGAAATCGTTAATATACCGCCGTTGGAATTTGGGTTCCCAGCAAATAACAAACGTATGTTGCGGTCGGAAGTAATTATATCAGAAACCACAAGACTATTTTTAGCAGTCCCCGACAAACTAACTTGAGACAGGACTCCGTCCCATACAATATCTTCATTGGAAACGATGTCCAAAAATCCCGATTCTAATTCGGAGATATCGATTCCATTACCCGTTCGAAGTTCAAGGACAGGTGGCTGGGAATCAATTTCAAATTCAAATTTCTCTGGGTTTACTAGAAGCGATTCGCTTAAATAATAATCCTTTAAATTGATACTAAACTTACCACTCGTAATGGATGGGTTCATTCGAATTTCATATAAAAACTTACTTCGTGGTATGATTTGCGAAATAGGGCTATCGCCAACCCCAGAAACAGGCAATTTTAACCCTTCAACCTTAGTCGTAAAATCATGGTTAGTGGATACATACATAACCCCACCAGGTTGCACACGATTGGTGGAAAATTCCATGGTAACAACGGGTTCTGAACCTAACAGGAGAAGTCCTAAACTTGTTGGAGAGTTCGGATCAAATAAATTATTACCTGATCCTATTTTACAAGATACAAATAAGAAAATAAGGAAGATGGCTCTAATCTTTTCCATACAACTCTACTCTTGTATCAGCTAATGCAGAATCACCGAACACAACAATTCCCTTACTAGTTCGTATTGCCGTATGTTCTGAACGCGCATTCATCATTGTATCGACTATAAAATTCTGTTTTTCTACATGATCATAAAGTTCTAAGATTGCTGATTTATAGTAAGTATCAACCCCACCTGTATAAAGAATTTGGGAATTTGAAAAAGTTACGATAGAACTTCCGTTTTTTATTCTACTGGTAAAACCATGGGTTTTGGTAATAGAACTTACTTCATTCCATGATTCAATACTTCGCGAACCCACTCCACTCCCCGTGATACCACCTAAAACCAACCGATCTCCACCAGGCATGGGAATACTTGTCACATTCGACCTGTATGTTGGCATCACTGCAGGCAATGAACTTAAAGTTTGCGAATTAAGGTCCAAACTATTGATAAGATTTGAATAAGCTGCGTAAACTAAGAGCCGATCTTTACCACCAAAGAACAATATTCTTTGTTTGTTCGCATCATACTCTGCGAATTGGAAAAAAGTGTTCATTGGAAAATTAGCTGCAGGACCCAGGTATGTTGAGGTTGCATTTAAAATAGAAATATATTCATGATCATTTGATATGGCGGTGGGGTCGGTTCCTACTTGAAATTGACCCCCAGAAATAAGTAAGTCCCCGTTTGACAAACAGACCATCGTATGGCCAGACCTTCGTCTTTGCATAGTCACTGGAAGTTCTATAACAGTTTGGTTTGTCACATTGATTCGATAAATTCTATCATTGATTTGAGAATCTACAGTAGGATCCCCTCGGATTATTTTCCCACCTGAAACATAAACATTCCCAACCGGGTCAGTACAGATTGCCATTCCCATCAAACTTTGGTTCAGTGGGGGAAGTAAAGTAGACACTCCAATTTCAGGATTAAAAATTTCCACTGTAGAGACGGTATTTCCCGATATGGAAACCCCTCCTACCAATAGGATTCGGCCATCTGACAAAGAGGTAGTTGTTATTTGGCCTTTTGCTTCTGATATAGAGCCAATATAACGTGGGTAAGGAAATTTGAATTCTAATACCTTACTCGAAAATGAATAATTACCTAATGACTCTGGCCTTTGAATGAATATAGAAATTGGTTCTCTCCATTCTGACCGAGAGGACACAGAAAAAAGCAGACGAATTTTAGATTCGGATAACGGGAATACATCTCGCATCACCAAATCATCTTTATAGTTTTCTGAAACACGAAAGTGATTTTTAGCAAAATGAGCTGCTAGAGGTTGGTTAAGATCCAGATCAAGTATTTCTGTTTTTACGAAGGATGGATAATCGTTCGGTCGGTATCGAGAGACGATTTCAACTTGGTCCTGGAAAATTAATGTTGATAAAACTGCAACGGAACTACCAGCCAAGGTAGTGGGATCAAAAATGTTTTGAGAAGAATTCTGTATCTTACAGTGAAAGAGTAATAAAGTTAAGAGTAGACTAAAACTGCATCGCATATCCTAACTTCCCAACCCTGTCAATTCCCATAAGTCCATGGTTTTCCCAATCAAACTCGAGCAAAACACCCGACTTTTCCTTAGGATTGGGTCCCAACAGATAAAAATCAAACACATTTGCTGACCACAGTATAAGAAGTACGGTAAGAGCTTGGGACAAGTGGGTCCTAGATGATTCCATCTTTTGCCTATATGGCTCAATTAAGTAGTAATTTAATGCGACAGTTTCTGCTACACGAGAGTTTGGTGGAATACCAATTGCCGATTCATAGTTTGCTTTATCGTGTCGAAAGGTGTTATATTGAAACCCAGCATAAAGAACCCCCAGAGCAAAGATGGACATATAGATCTTCCCTTTCTCTTCTTGCCCTCTCGCATACTGTCCCCAACCAGGGAAAAGGAAGGATCGGAAAGCATATGTCGGATTGTAAGGATTGAATAAAGGTGCATCTGCCAGTGATGTCTCTGGATTGACTGCGTAGGTTAAAATGGTATCCTCGGATTTCTCCGCATATTCTTTCGTATAAGGTTTTTGTAATTTCTGATTAGCCTTGCCCCATTCTCGTAAGGAAGTAATGACATAATTGGATAATTCGGAATAAGAAACTTCTCCATTGAAATTGGAATCTGCTCTACCTTCTAAGCCATAGATAAGAAACTTAGTAAAGACACCATAACCTGACTTTGGATCTTCGAAGCTAGAATAACCCACCTTGGTCGAATAGAATACAGAAAGAATTTCCGAGTCACGAAACGAAGTTTCCACTAAGAACTTTTTGCCCTCTTCTCCTTTGCCATCATCTGGATTTCGGCAAGCATCAATAAAAAAAACAACTCGTTTTAGCTTATACTTCCTTGTCATCTCGAGGAGTTGTTCTACTGCAATTCCTGACTCAAAAGGAGTTAAGGGATTAGCATCCTCTGGAAGTAAATAAACCTTGTCATTGTAATCAACCACGCCATGACCAGAAAAATAAAACACAAACAAATCGTCTGGGTTTGTTTCTTCTAACAATGCTTCAAAATTAGATAAGATATTATACTTGGTCGGAGTTGAATTAGCCGAACCTTCCTGTACAAGCGTCTGGATACGATTGTAAGAGCCGTAACTAAATAAAATTTTGGTCATCCCCAAAGCATCGTTTTTTGCGGTTTTCAAATCACCAAGAGTTAAGTTCCTATATTCACTAACGCCAACAATAAATCCAAGGCGTTTTGGCCCAGGATCAGCAGCAATTATTGCCGGTGTAGTAAAAAAATATAAGAATATTAGAATTTTTGATTTCATCAATATTATTGTTCGACTGCCAAATCTGCGGCTTGTTTTTCCAAACTTAAAGTATTCTCACCAACTTTTCTAGCATTAATAACCACTTCCCGGTTGATTTCATCCATTTTTTGAACGACAGCTACCATCTGGTCTTTGTCTCTATTCAGGATCTTAGATTCCTGATCTAGTTCTCTTGAAATCGTCTCAATCAAATCTAACGACTCGAGCACCTCATTATTAATATTCTTTTGAGAATTGATTTTATTCGTCGCCGTTTTAATGACTTCACTCAAAAGCTCATATTTTGATTGTAGTGCTTCGGTTTGTTTGAGAGAAACGGAAGCCAATTCCGTGCCTTCCTGAATGAACCGGTCGGAAGTTGTGATGATTTTCTTAATCTTAGTGGCATTTTCATTCGAGTTCTCTGCCAACTTTGCCACTTCCTGCGCTACAACAGCAAATCCTCGTCCATGTTCCCCAGCTCTTGCTGCTTCTATGGAGGCATTCAACGCAAGTAAATTGGTTCTGTCTGCAATTTCAGCCATAATATCATTCACTTCACTCACCTCTTTTTGAGATTCGTTCACCGAGCGAAGTCTTTCTTCTAAATTCTTAACTGTTCCAGAAAATACGTTACTTCTATCTTGAAAATCACTCATATTGGAATTCAACTCTTCCACAACGGTCCCAATTTCCGATATACTAAGTTTAAGTGTATCGGACTTGTGATTTAATAAAGTAATTTGGTTGTGTTGTTTTCCAATATTGTCCACCGAAGTTTGAATACTTTCTGAAAAAGAAGAAACAAACTCCGTCAATTCATGAATAGATTTGTCTTGTGATTCAATTTGAACGTTAAAATCAGTTGTGATTTCACGAATCGATTTTAGAGTTTTAAATAGTTCAGAACCAACCTGCACCAAGTTACGATTCAAATTGTCTGAGGTAATTCTTTCCGTTTCTGCAATTTTTTGGCGGTCTTCTGACTCATTTTTGATTTCGTTTAATAAATTTAAAACTGCCGATGTTAAATACCCAAAACAAATTAAAAATAGTATTTTAAATACTTCATTAGAGATACCAACCGTACTTTTTTGGCTTTGGAATCCCTCTACCTCTTTATACTCAACCCCTTGTGTATAACCAATTACCAAAATTAAGATCAGACAAAAAGCAGAATAGTAGGTACTCATAAGTAGAGTTCGTTTGGAAAATAAAAACGCAGAATAAACTACATAAAAATAATACAACACATAGAGTGTGGGTGATTTAATTAAGTCTGCAGCAACCCCACTACCTCCCATTAGGCCAGAAGCAGTGACAGCAAAAAGAACTGTGATGTCTAAAATGATGAGTGCCTTAGGAAAAAATGGATGTAATTTTTCCTTTTTGAATAGATAGGCCTGAAGACCTCCATACAAAAACATACAAGTAATCCCCACGAGATAACTCGTAGTTTGTAATGTGGTTGAGGTTTTATAGGAACCAAGGGTTGCGATAATATAAAATCCTGCCAAAAGAAACCTGACCCGATTTACATACACAGGGCCCAACTCTACCCAGTTTTTTTTGGTTTTTATTGATTCTAAACTAGTTCTCGACATAGGATGATGATCGGGAAGGGAAAGCGAATGGAAAGTGATTTTCTTTTTTTACTCTCTGAAAGAGGAAACTCTCTTGACAAAATATAGTTTGATATTAAACTATTCAATATGGAAACATTAAAACCCAACAGCAATTCCGTAGAAAAAAAACTTCACCCCGCATCCGAGCGTGGGCATGTCAACTTCGGATGGTTGGACAGCCACCACTCCTTTAGTTTTGGCCATTGGCACCATCCCGAAAAAACAAACTTCGGGGCATTGCGGGTTCTGAACGATGACATTGTCGAACCAAGTATGGGGTTTGGAACACACCCTCACCAAAATATGGAAATTATTTCTATCCCACTTTTTGGAGAGTTGGCTCATAAGGATAGTACAGGTACGAATGGTATCATCCGCACGGGAGATGTACAGATTATGTCTGCGGGTTCTGGGATCCTTCACTCGGAGTTCAATCATAGCAGTGAAAAGAAAGTGAATTTTTTACAAATATGGATCCTTCCGAAAGTGGCAGGCATTGAACCAAGGTACGCACAAAAAACTTTTTCGGAAGCAGGAAGGGTCAACCGGTTCCAAACTGTAGTTTCTCCCATCGATGAAGAAGCCGTATGGATCAACCAAGACGCCTACTTTTCTTTGGCAACTTTAGATCCAGGAAAGGAACTCTCTTACCAAGTCCATGCACCGGGCCAAGGGATTTTTACTTTCCTCATCAGTGGGAAACTGAAAGTGGAAGATACTAATTTGGAACGGAGAGATGCCGTGGGATATTGGGGAAAGGATGAATATAAATTTCGTGCGGAAGTGAAATCCGAACTACTTGTGATTGAAGTTCCGATGAAGTAGGAAAACAAAGATTCGAAAAAAGGAGAAAACATTTGTTTCTCCTTCTCGATGGAACCAATACAGAGTTTAGGAGATCGAAATTTCTTTGTTCTGTATTGTTTTTGTTTCCAGGATTAAAAATTCCCCTGACCAATTTTAGATTTTAACCTCTATCTTCTAGAGGAGTTAAAACTAAAACGTATGACCCATGTCTACATAAAACAATTGGTCTTCTTTGGAATAAGCGTAATCCAATAGAATCACAGTAGCTTGGTCCCAAATGATCCGTAGCCCCACCCCTCGTGCATGTTTGTAATTCAAAGTGTTCACATCGTGAAGTTTGTCCCAAACGCGACCGACATCATAGAATGGAACAATGCTTAGCTGAATGAACTGGTCCCAAACCGAAAAACTTCCCACACGGTACCGTAACTCAAGATTATAGAACCCAATCACCGGGCCAAAAAAACGTTCCTGTCTGTACCCACGAAGTGTGTTCTGTCCTCCCAGAGCACCAAACGGACCGTCGATGGAAAATAGATAACGATATTCAAAAAAGGGAACATTCCCTTCAATTTTTGTCAAAGCCACACGTTGGGCTATGACAAACTCTTCAAAGAGTTTCGGGAAGGGTTGGTAGAAATTCTTCGCTTGGGCAAAATGTCTAATATAATTAAAATCAGATCCAATGGTTCTTTCTGCTTTATTGATATTGTATTCAATGAGCCAACCACGATCGGGGTCCGGTTCATAATCTCTTGTGTCGTAAGCAATACCAGCGCGCACATAATTTAAATTCCCACCATTGATACCAATGATTTTCCCTGCATTCGCATCCTCTGTGATTTTAGAACTATCTTCCACTGCCGGGACTTTGATACCTGTTATGGGGTCTCTTGCTACAGAGGAAGTTCCGTCATACCGCCTAACGGAATTTTTCGAAAACTCCACTCCCCCCCCAAACTCGAAAGACCTGGAATATGGTTTTATCCAGAGCAAATTGTCCATAGGTAGTTTCAAATTGGTAGTCATGGTAATGTTGGTTCGATGTGAATTCTTTACCTGGCCCACGATTGCGTGCATAGGAATTTGCATTTTCGAAATCGGAGAAAGTAGCATTGCGGGTAATCCGGCTTCCATCCATATTCCGATCTTTGAAATAAAGTGGCTGCAGACTTTCCGTTCCCACACCAAAGTACTGATTATAAAAACTAGCATCATGGCCTACATAGGCTCTAAGCCTATAAGCTGTATCCGCAAAGTATGGTGCATCCCAAGCTAGATAATTGTTCTGAGTTCCGCGATTGGTTCGGTAAATTCCCACGTTGAACATATGTTCGTAAGGAGTGTATTTGAACGAAGAATCGGTTTTGGTTCCGTTATAAAAAATATTTGCGATTACCCCAAGGCCCGAACCGTTCACAGCATCATTTCTAAAGTCAGGAAGACCAGTGGCATACCAACCTTCCTTTTTGTTGGCAAGTTCTTTCTCATCTAATTTTTTGAACTCACCGATCCATTCCGGTACATCGGATTTTCTTTCTTCTGCATATAAGGGAATGGAAATCCCTATTGATAAAGTTACCAACAGGGAAATCAGATTCCGAAAGGGCATGGGAGATTATTTTACTTCGCGGACTTGGATGGTTTCGACTCGATCTTCACCGGCGATAATATCAGAAAGAATTACCACTTTTTCTCCCATTTGGAGATATCCATTATTCACGAGAGTTTGGATGGCGAGTTTGATTGTTTTTTCTGGATCAGAAGAAAAATCCACTCGGTAGGGAATCACTCCCCTTGTCAACCAGAGCTTTCGCCTAACGGATGTCATATTTGTAAATGCATGAACAATGGGATATTTAGGATGAAAAGATGCTAAATTATTGGCGGTGATCCCCCGACGAGTGATGGCAATAATTGCATGTGCTTGCATAGAATCTGCTAAATTCGCAGCCGAACGAGCCATTTCTTCTTTTTGGTCTTTCGGTTTTCTTTGTGCGGCAAGACCAAGATTGATCGACATCTCCATACGACGCGCAATTTTATCTAACAATTCCACACAACGGACAGGAAATTTACCCATTGCCGTTTCCCCAGACAACATAATGGCATCAGCCTCTTCATACACAGCATTGGCAACGTCTGTCACTTCTGCTCTTGTAGGGGAAGGATTCTGAATCATAGATTCTAATAGATGCGTTGCGACAATCACACGTTTCCCTTCTTCTTGGCAACGTTTGATGATTCTTCTTTGTACAATGGGAAGTTCTTCGATTTCGATCTCTACTCCCAAATCCCCACGCGCCACCATAATGCCATCAGACTCTCGAATGATGGCATCTAAGTTTTTTAGGCCTTCTTGGTCTTCAATCTTGGCGATGATTTGTGCATGGTGATTCTTTTCATCTATGATACCACGAAGTTGGATTACATCTTCCTGGGAACGAACAAACGATAAAGCCACAAAATCAATATCCTCTTCCAAACCAAAAAGAATATCTTTTAAGTCTTTCGGAGTGATCGACGGTAGATTTACTCGAATTCCAGGCAGATTGATATGTTTTCTCGAACCGAGCTTACCGCCGTCTAACACAGTGCAAACGAGCTCGTTTTCACGAATCTCTTGCACTGCCAGGTTGATAAGTCCGTTATCGACAGTAACTTTATCTCCAACTTTTAGATCTTTAACAATATCTCTGTAGTTTACAAAAACACTTTGTGCCTCGGCTTCCATTCCAGGGATAATATGAAAAGTAAAAGTCTCACCGACTTTTAGATGAAGGTCATTTTGTACATCTCCCGTTCGAATCTCTGGCCCTTGGGTATCAAGAAGGATAGAAATGGGATGTTTGTGTAATTCATCTTTGTTTAAAGATTTAATAATTCGAATGACCTTTCTATGAAACTCATGATCTCCATGGCTCATATTGATCCTTGCGATGTTCATTCCGGCCAAAGCTAAACTTCGGATCATTTCTTTGGAGGCAGTCGCAGGACCAATGGTACAAACGATTTTTGTTTTTCGAGCTCTTAGTTGTTCAATAGCAGGCATAATTTTAAGGTTTCAATCTAGGTAAGATTCTATTCAGAAACTCTAATTGCGATTCCGCAATGTCAAATTTCTCTTGGTTCGGAAATTTTTCGCTTCGTTGGCGGTCACTTTCTGCGCTAACTTTATCTAAAAGTTTTTTGCCATACCGTTTTAGGTATCCAGTAGAGATAAGAATCGGCCAGGGGAACTTTTCTCTTTGATTTCGGATAGGAAAACTATAGATTTCCTTTCCTCCAAACTTCTTCAAAAAAAATATCAAATTCTCTTCCGTAAACTTCCCATTTAATTTAGAAAGCACATACTCGCGGTCCGGAAACACTCCAAACTCCCAAGCTTCATCTAAAATACGAATGATTGCTTCAATGGATTCTTTCCATTTTTTCTCTTCTTCTGGACTTCCCTGTTTGACAGGTTCAGGAGAATCTTCTTCCCCCCCATTAAAACCGGCCGTAGAGGCAGCAGTCTGTTGTGACTGTTTGGATTTTTTTTCAGCATCTTTCTCAGCTTCTTCTCGTTCTTTCAAACGAGCTTTTACCAGACGTTCTTTCTCTTGAGATATTTTTTTAACTTTTTGATTTGCTAAATCTCTATTTAGCTGCTGTTGCAACCTTGCTTTGATTGGAGGGATTTCAAATTTATGAACAACCATACTCCCCATGATCATTCTCCATATCCTAGTGAAAAAAGGCAGGAATTGGAAAAGACTTTGGGCCTCGATTTCTTCTAACAGTCGCTTGGGGCTTTCATCATTCAAATGAAGAGTGACATTCATCTGGTTCAAAACTCGAATTTCTAAATCTGAATGTTTGATTTGAAAAGTTCTTTTAGCCGATTCTATGGCTTGGGGGATACACGACTTATGAAGGATAAACTCGTTATATATTTTGTTGTCCGCATATTCTGTGTATAAAAGTTCTGGTTGCGAAAGAAGGGTGGCCCGAAACTCATCTGTCAATGGCTCCCCACTCACTCGGAGTAAATTGACCTCAACAATACGGCCAGCTTCTGCTAAAAATGCCATCAAGTCATCGACCTGTTGTTTGCGTTTCTGTTTTTCTTCTCTTTCTTTATCTTTTTCAATGATCTCATTTAAAACCAAACACTCTTCAATGAGGGTTTTTTGGTCTCCGTAAGAATCATTCATATACCCTTTAATCTCTACTAAAAGATTCCGTGGTGACTCCCATGAATCCTCGGTGATTTCACCCATGACTCCTAAATTTTTCAAAGCAGGGTAAATTGTATTTTTTGTATAATCAATGTATCCATCATAACGATCTGCAATTTCTGATGGCTTGTTATACAAAAATACACTTTTATTAGCAGGCCTTGATGCAGAATCGTTTCGAAAGAAAAACAGAATCTTATCGTCTACTAACTGTTTCAAAATGGGCTTCAAATGGATAACGATGGTTGCATCCTTCTGTACCTTTGTTTTGTCGTAAGGACATTGGAACAAATTTCCAATTTCTGTGGATGCATAGGTATCAAACAACCTGTTGGAATCAACTGCTGCTTTGATGACCTTACGCATCTTTTCTTTACCGACGTACTTTCTTTTTTCGTTAAACCAGCCCTTAATGGCGGCAGTAGAAAGTTCATTGAGCCCCAGTGCGTAACGAAACGCAGTTCCCCCATCAGAAGTTGTGGGTCTTGCAAATACAGTATTGTGTTTGATAAAGGTCTTTGGATTTTCAGGATCCCCTGGTTCATTCGGATGGAACTCGAGGACATTCATTTTTCTAATGATGGCAGGATTCTGTTTATAACTTAGATCGATCACATAGTTTTCTGTACGATCACGATCAATCGAACTATCACGTTCAATTTGTTCTACATTGGGAAGAACTTTGTTTTGTAAAAACTTATCCGTCCATTCAAAGATCACAAGTAAAACTTTGTAGATCCCTTTATAGGAAAAATCCCCCCGTGAATCCATGGCCTGCACTTTTTGGAGGCAGGCGGTGTAATCCATTACTTTTAATTCCGGGAGGTTTGGATCCAACATGGTTTGGGAGTTCCTTAGTTAAAAAATCCTTTTTTATACAATAACTCTGCATTCAAAATCGCAGCACCAGCCGCACCTCGAATCGTGTTATGCGACAGTACTACCCATTTCCAATCTAGGATTGGATCTTCCCGAAGTCTTCCGACAACAGTGGTCATTCCCCTACCTGTCTCTAAATCAAGACGTGGTTGAGGCCTATCATTTTCTTCGCGGTAGAGAATAGCCGGATTTGGTGCAAACGGCAATCCCAATTTCTGCGGTTCCCCTTGAAAATCGGCCCAAACCTTAAGAATCTCTTCTTTTTTTGGTTTTTTGTCAAAGGAAACAGAGACACAAACTGTATGTCCGTCAAAAACCGGGACTCGATTGCAATGAGCCGAAATTTTAAAATCTGCTGACTGAATGATTCCGTCTTTCACCGTTCCCAAACATTTCTGTGGTTCCTCTTCGGCTTTGTCTTCTTCCCCACCAATATAAGGCACAACATTCCCAAGAATGTCCATAGTCGGAACTCCCGGATAACCCGCACCAGAGATTGCCTGCATAGAAAATAACATCACAGACTTCAGTCCAAAAGCATCCATAAGTGGCTTTAAAGAAATGGTAACTCCCATGATCGTACAATTGGAATTGGTAATGATTTTTCCTTTGGTCTTTTGGAATTGCAAAACATCCAAATGGTGTGCATTTACTTCCGCAGAAAGAATCGGAACGTTCGGATCCATTCTATGATTTTTAGAATTGGAAAGAACCATCACACCCGCTTCTGCGTAAGCAGTTTCTACTTCTCCTGCAATGGAGGCATCCAGACCGCTGAACACGAGTTGCACGCCCTTCGTCACTTCGGGATTTGGTAAAGAGATAATAATGTCTTTAGCGTAAGCAGGGATATCGGAGGAAATCTTCCAACGAGATTTCATTACCTCACCATACGTTTGGCCGGCACTTTTTTCTGAAGCTGCCAAATGAGTCACCGTGAAATAAGGGTGATTCTCCAAAAGTTGAATGAATCTTTGACCGACGGAACCTGTTGCTCCCAGGACTCCAACTTTGATTTTTTCCATAAAATTCCTTATCTAATGTAAGGATTGAAAAACATCCTATTTCGGAAAGAGATTTCCAATTCTTTTAGCATAAATCGGATTCATTTGC
This sequence comes from Leptospira wolbachii serovar Codice str. CDC, assembly GCF_000332515.2. Lineage (NCBI taxonomy): Bacteria > Pseudomonadati > Spirochaetota > Leptospiria > Leptospirales > Leptospiraceae > Leptospira > Leptospira wolbachii. The sequence continues at coordinate 61,086 of NZ_AOGZ02000016.1, read as the reverse complement.
TCCATTCCAATATAGGTAAAGTGATGGAAGTCGGAGAAACCTTGCATGGGCAAACTTCGGTGGATGTCCCAATAATAGACAGACCCACCCGCCAAAGACTGCAAATAGGTTAAGTGATCCCGATACCACCGGGAATCTTCATACCAATCCAGTGAGATGGGGTTTTCAGGATTGTTGATGAGTAAAAAAGATATATTCCGTTCTCGAAAATGATCTGCAATTTTTTTGAGATACCGAAAGTGGAAATAAGGCCGAAAGGATTCCTCGCGAATTCTTTCTTTTGCCAACTTTAAGGCAACTAAGTACCCAATGCCTGGTCGTTTTTCCAACCCCTCTAACAATCGATAGTGAAAGTACTTACGGTATTCTTCCTCTTTCATATTCCTATACCGAAAGTCTTCAGTTCTTGGCTCACGTTCATACTGGATACCCGATCTTGCCTCTTCCAAACCAAAGGTTTGTTCCAACCGAACTCCCATTGGATCGAAATGATAGTCGAGATAGGCACCCGTGGCCTCGTTTGCAAACCAGGTACGTTCGAGTTTTATAGTGATTAACTTTTTTTCCTGGAAGAATTCTGAATCCAAATACAGATGAACCCATCCCGCCTTGTTTAACACAATCTCCTGTTTGGCTTTCCCATTCGAAATTTCCATCCGGCAAGGTTTTCCTGCCAAAAGAAAAGAGGTAACTTCCACCCAAAATCCCTTGTTTTTCATTTTTTCTGTGGGGAGAAAACTAAATTGTTGGCCAGTCCAGCCAAGCCCACTGATCCCTTCTGGAATGAGGACTCCCGCATAAGCATGATAACTGGTATTACGTCCGAAACGATGTTGGACTAAATTTTGCAAATTTTGCAGATATATATCTTTATAACGATAAAAGGAAAACCCAGAGGAAAGTACATAACGAGACCAAGTTTCTAGGTCCATCGAAGAACCAACTTCTTTCAAAGTCTCCCAAGGAAAAATCCAAAGAGACTGTGGAGCCTCACCAAAGGTAAGAGCGTCCTTCACCACAACCGACTCATCTACGGAATCATTTCTACCCTCAGGAAACATAACATACGTTCGGTGGATCCTGTAATCAATAAAATTGACTGGGTATACAACCAGATCTGGCTCTAAGGGATCCAACCAATTTAGCAAAAGATACACATAGAGTGGGCTATTTCCCGCATACGCTAGATAAAAAACATCTACATCTAAATCGAAATCATTCCGTAAACTTTCCTTTAGTTTACCTGCATCAATGGAATAATAAGCGACAGAACTTCCTACAATGATGACTCTCTTTTTAGTTTTGGGTAGCGTTCGAATTCTCTCGTATTCGTACAAAAAATTAAAAAAATGGTTGGTGTTCCAAGGAGATTCATTCGGCAACCAAAACTGAAGTTTCTTAAAAACTAGGAAGTCTAGGGCAAATAATGAAATCAAAAAGAAGCATATAAATAATATCCGATGTTTCATTTCCCTACCTAGAATACAAAATACACAAAAGGTTTGCTATCGGCCGAAAACAAAACTATCATAATCATCAAAATTGATGCCAAAACACCCAAAAAAGCGGTTTTTCCTAATGAATTCTGCCATTTTTCAAACCTACCTAACAACTGCTTGTTGTCAGAAAAATAAAAAATCCCAAGTATATGTCCTATGAAAATCACGAAAACACAATAAAGAAAGTTCATCTCCATTGTATAAGGAAGTGAAAAACCATCGTTTTTAACAAAAAGACCCTGTAGGTAGCACAGTGAACTTTCAAAATCAACGCTCCGAAAGAAAATCCAAAGCAAACTCACCGTAAAAAAGGTTCCAAGGATTCGAAAGGGTCGCAACCAAGGAAAACTCCATAACTTGGATCCCCGAGCCATTCTTTCTAAGATCAGTAAAATTCCGTGACAACAACCCCAAAAAACAAAGTTCCAAGAAGCACCGTGCCAAAGTCCTCCAATGGCCATGACGAGAAATAAATTTCTATAAGTAAAGATCGGGCCGATTCGGTTGCCACCGAGCGAGATATAAATGTACTTTTTTAGCCACTGGGAAAGGGAAATATGCCAACGAGTCCAAAATTCCGAAAATCCGTCGGAAAAGTAAGGCATCCTAAAATTTTCAGGCAATCGAAACCCAAACAGAAGTGCCGATCCTTGGGCAATGTCAGTATAACCCGAAAAATCACAATAAATCTGCAAAGAATAAGAAAACATACCGATCCAAAGTGCTTTCGTGGAAATATCCGCAGGACGGCCAAAAACAAAGTCAGAAGTTTCCGCCAAATGATCCGCCAGAACCATCTTTTTAAAGAGTCCGAGAAGGATGAGAAAAATGGCAAAAAAAACGGGGGTTTTCAAAAAGGGGAGAGGCCTACGGATTTGAGGCAAAAAGGACTTTGCCGTGACAATGGGACCTGCGACCAATTGCGGGAAAAAAGAAAGAAAAAGTAAATAAGAGAGAAAATTTCGTTCGGGATTTAGTTCTCTTTGGTATACATCAACAACATAAGATATGGATTGGAAGGTGTAAAAAGATATTCCCACAGGAAGCAGCCAATCGCTCCAAAAACTGGAATTGGCCACCGCGAAGCCAGATATATATGCCCAATTTTCAGCAATAAAGTGACCATACTTAAAAAAGAATAAGATTCCGAGACTATTCCCAAGCGAAATCAATAGAAGGAGGCGACGTAAGCCAACAAAACGGATAAAACCGAGGAGTTTCGCCACCGAAAAATCAACAAAAGCAACCCAAACCAACAACAGAAAATAAACTGGATTCCAGAAACAATAGAAAAATGCGCTTATACTAAGCAAATAAATGATTAAAATCAATCGATAGTGCAGGAAAACAATAGCAAATATCTGCCGACTTTTAAGCGCAAAAGTGCGCAATAGCGACCAACCGAATAACGCCATCGTAAGGAAGAGAGCGAAAATTGCTGAATTAAAGAGCATATAAATGACTATTATTAATCAATTATACATTGTACTTGCATTTGACTCCACAATTAGGGCAGGTGCAAGTGACTTCCGCCTTAACTCTTCGTCCCTGCGCACCTTCTACTTTCCCAACGGCCACAAAATCAAAGACTATTCCTTCTGGGACAAAGTGCCCAGACCCATATTTTGCCGTTCCTTCAATCAAATTGGAGCAGGCATGGCATTTCACCCTTAGCCGTATCGTTTCCGCCATAATAAAAAGAACGTTGGGCTTAAGGTGGCGAGGTGGCAACCACTATTCAGCCTGCTGCCATTTTTACATGCTGATGAATTTTTTATACACATGACATTTTGGCACCAAAACAGACGATTCCTCTCAAAAAGCAGCATCCTGGGCATCAGGAACCATTCCCGTGAATTTTGGGCCGACCCACAGGCGGGTTTGTGCCTATCTGCCGGGAATTGGTCTCTTGCGGCCGTTCCCTTTGTTTTCCTTATAGCGAAATATTGTTCCATGGGTTATACGGCGTCCGATACAGGAAAGGAGCAAAATGCTTTGCCAATTCGTTAAATTGCAAATAAATCGCAGGGATTGGCTCAAGGATACGGAAACCATCTTCAAATCGGAACTGCCCTAATTTCGCCATATTACCCGCCCTCTAGCTTGGGTAGGCCTGGGCTTTGGCCTTATGTAAGCCTTGGACTCAAATATTAACAAATGCCTACTCTCTTTGCTCAATTCTTGGCCGGAGACAGAAAATGGTATATGCCTTCAGATTGACCGCCCAAAGGCTGGCATGCCCTAGATTGGTTGCCCAAGAGCGAACAGTAGGTGCCGGGAATTGAACAACCGAGATAAGCAAAGCAGAGGTTAGGTGGCCGTAGATGGACAGTTATGGTTTGAGGCGATATTCTTGGCAATTGCCTAAATTTGGTCAATTTGTTTGAGATTTGAAGCTACTCTCTGGTCAATGCATGCCTCTTTCTAAAGAATTCCCAGTAAATGCTTAAAAATGGGCAACACTAGAAAGATTTGGATTATGTCTTCTCGGAATAGATTTATTGAAATCTTTCCTGTGTGCACCACAGGAAAAGGTACAAAAAAGGTAAACTTACAGTATTTAGGACTTTTTAGAAGTAGATTTAGAGGAAGGTTTTCCCTTCTTTACAGGGCTTGAGGATTTAGATGTAGTGCGTTTGGTTTTGCTACTGCTAGCAGGCTGTTTTCTTGTTGGTTTGTGCCCAGAGCGATCCCCGGAAGATTTATCCTCTTCTCCTGCAAGGTCACTGGGGACCCTTCCATTTCGTTTAACCATATAGATGAAATGTCGGACATATTGGGTATACGGCTCATGGATGGCCTTAGGATCGAAGTTTTTAGCGTCCTGGAGGAGCTGATTGACGAGTGCCAAAGGGAGGTCGTCCTTACTGGTTGCCATAAGAATTTCCAATCGTTTGCAGATCTCCGAGTCATTGACTTCGGTAGAGAGTTTTCGCATAGCATTGAGAAATTTTTGGAAGGCAACTCGCTTCGGCTGAGACATATCCCCAGAAAACCAAAAAGTCCTAGGCTGGCAATCGATTTTACAGAGAAATGCTTCCGGCCATTCTCAAAAACAGGAGGTAAGGTGTAGAGCCTTGAGATTTTGCTTTGGGACAGATTTTCAAAATCTCCCGATGGAACCTGCTCTGAAATAAAAGTCATAGCAGATGAATGCAGGTTTAAACCTTTCGAATCCGAGGGAAGAGTAAAAATGGCTTCATCTATTTCGGAAGAAGAAGAGGCTCCGAAAGCCAATTCTGTTTCAGGTTCCACAACCACTTCAAAAACCAAACCATCTCGAAGTTCGATCGGAGTGAGAAGTTCGTCTGCCGGAATGATGACAGGAAGGTCGGCCTCGTTTGCAAAAAGACCCACCGCAGGAAAAATAAAAAATACGGAAAGCAAACCCAGAAGGGCTCCCTTTTGCAACTTTTGTGCCAGAATTTTTATTTTTTCCAAGAAAAACATAGGATTGACCTCAGTTTTCACTGAAATCATAGAAAAATAAAGCATTTTTTAGGAAATTTTGGCTATTTTTTGATGATTTGCGAACGCACCCGGAGTTTCCATTCCCAGAGAACGATTTCATGTTCGAGGTCTTGGGCAGTCTCCTGCTCCTTCGCAAGAAGGGCGTAGATCATGTGGGAGATCTCTTTTGAAAATCCCAAATCCAATTCTTTTTCAAAATCTTCCACGCGATATTCCAAAATGAGAACCGCCAACCGAAAGGCTTCCGTCATGGCAATGAGCTGAGGTTTGACCACATCTAGTTCTGGTTTTTTTAGTTCGTTTTTGATCATCACATCCAGAAAGGTTCGAATGAACATGACGTCATCTGAAGAGAGGTGGAAATCCAAAAGGAGCTGTTTTACTTTATCTAGCTCCATAGCCCGAAGGTGGATCCTTGCCAAAAATACCGGGTTTTCGCTATAAGTATTGAGGTTTTGGTTTTTGGCAACATCGGTCGCTCGGACCTTGTCGTAATCGACCACGCCTTTGTCTTTGGATTCGTCAGTTTTTGGGGACTGAGATTCCGCAGAAGTATTGATCCTTTTTTTGATCACAAGGATATTCATACTTGGGTAGCGGATCTTGAAGGAAACCATGTCCGATCTTGGGATCTCTTCATCGACCACCAAAAACTGGGCATGTTCTCCCCTCTCCCAAGCCGCCATCAAATCTTCCTTACTCTTGTAATGATAGATGACAACCGGTAGGACGTCACTTAGGCTCCCCGTCCCTAAATAAATAGTTTTGATTTCGTTGGAAAATCCATGTTGGTAGGGGATGACGAGTTTCCCGGCTTTGACATTGACAAAGGAAAGTTCGCCCAAATGGAAGTGGGAAACATCAAAATCGTCTCCAAAAAAACCTACGCGGGGAACATTGACAACAATGGAATTGTTCCTGGCACCTTTGGGAACTTCTGGCCCGGAATCAGTAAAAACAACGTAGGTCAGCTTGGAAAGTCGGACTTTGACGAGAAAACCGGCAGGGGTTTTCCGTTCTTCGTATACAGTATCATCCATCTTTACATTAAACCAAGTTGTTTCATTTTATATTGGAGGGATCCCCTCGAAATACCTAAGGCCTTTGCCATCCGGATTTGGTTGCCAGAAAAGATCCGCATAGCCAGAAGAATCTTCTGCCTTTCTAAAGCCTCTGTTCCACGCCGCAAGTCTAAATCTTCCGCATCGGGAATCTCTAAATCCATCTTGAATTTTCCAGGTTCCAAATCTGCAGGCTCCACTCGGCTTGTCCTGCAGGTCAAAATCCCTGTGAGAATTGCATTTCGTAAGTCCGTAAAATTTTCCGAATAAGATCTAGATACCAATTCCTGCAAACTATTTGCCCCTAATTGCAAACCCAACCGGTTCTGAGAATCGCACAATTCTTCAAATATGGCCTGAACCAAAGTTTGCAATTTTGCTTTGGGAAGGAACCTGAGGGATGGTAGTACCAACGAATTTTTTCGTAAAAATCTTTCAAATTCAGGCAATAATTCTTGGTCCATTTCCTCTGGCCCTAGCAAAAATAGAGACCCGGAATATCCAGATTTGGACCACCAATCTGATAGGATTTGTTGCTGGCCTAAATTGAGTGTTTGGATCCCGACAAGAACCAAACTTCCGGACCTTGACTCCTCACCCCAAAGAGAGAGAGCCTTCTCCAGCTTTCCAAAATGATCAGGCAAGGATTCTACCACGAGAATGGGTGCACCCGGCAGTTGAGTCTGGTGGATCCATTTTGCCAATGTCTTCTTTCCAGAACCGGAGGGACCGAGGATGGTAAGGATTTTTTGCTTTGTAAATTCCACAGTAGCTAGTTCTAAATTAGGAATTTCCGAACGGTATAAAGAATGGGAATTTTCTGAAGTTGCTACCTCTTTACCTTTTAGATGGACCTGAGTTTTCCCCCACTCATTCCCAATTTTTTCCGCAAGGAAGGTGAGGAAAATTCCCGCCGGAAGAGAAAGGGATTCCTCCATTTCAGCAAGAAGAAAGCCAATTTCTTTTTGTCCGGATCGGATCCGAATGGCCATCGCATTTGTTTTTTTGCCAAACAATTCAAACTCTGAACCAGAAAAAAAGACAGGCTCCTGAGAGTGCATCAGCTCTTCCCAATGCAAAGAACCTCTGTTTAAAAAGGAGTAATAAAAGCCATCCTCCCCATATCCGAAACTGGCTGATTCGTAAAAAGAATCTTCATCCTCAACTTTCAGGACAACCACACCAGCGGAGAAACCAAGCTCGGTACATAGCCCATCCCACAAAATAGGAAGGACAGAATCCATCCAGTCCTTGCCAGTTCTTTCGGAGGCAAGTAGGGAAATGGCTTGAGAAGGCATGCTATGAAACTGTTTAAATTTAATCACTTTGTCAAGTACGTACCTATTTGAATGTCGGATGTCCGACCAAAAGAAAGGAGATAGTTTTTGCTAATTTTCAGTATGTCGGATGTCCGACAATGAAGAGGGAAGAGACCAAAAAATCCTTTTTTTGCTCCATTCTAAAAATACAATTGATCCCAAATTTTCGGCAGGAAAGCATACCATTTGGGAAGGGAAAATAGAGATAGATGATCACCATCGCAGTTGCAAACCAAAAAGGCGGAGAAGGAAAAACGACTACTTCTTTGAATCTTGCCATGGGGTTGGCCCGTCGCAATCTTAAGACCCTACTCATTGATATGGACCCTCAGGCCAATTCCACTGGAATTTTTCTGAACCCAGAGACAGTTGAGAAAGACCTTGCTCACCTCTTTCAAAATTCTGCCAACCTTAAAGAAATCATCACACCGGCATATAACGAGTATTTGTGGGTAGCCCCGTCTAGCATGCGCTTGGCGGAAATGGAAACAGTATCTGTAAACTCCGTAGAAGCTCCCTATATTTTAAGAGACTCTCTTGCCGCTATTAAAGAATTTGATTTTGTCATCATTGACTGTCCCCCCTCACTTTCCATCTTCACGGTGAACAGTCTCGTGGCCGCAAACTTTGTCCTCATCCCCCTCCAAGCAGAGAAGTTCTCCATGGACGGAATTATGGGATTACAGCAGACGATTTCTTCGATCAAAAAAAGAATCAATCCAGAGTTGGAAATTCTCGGGGCCCTCATCACCCAACTCAAACCTCAGACCCTACTTACAAAAACGATCCTCCCAGTTTTGACCAAATACTTCAGAATCTTCGAACATACGATTTCAGATGGTGTCGCCATCGGAGAAAGCCATCTGGCGAAAAAATCTGTATTTGATTACAACAGGACCTCGCGCCAGTCTCAAGAGTATGAAGGTTTTATTGAGGAGGTTTTAAATGAGCTTAAAAAGTAAACGCCTCGGAACACTCGCCGACATCTACCAAGCGGAAAATTTGGATGGGACGATTCGAACCATTCGTATGGACAGAATCCTACCCTCCGAACACCAACCAAGACAAGAGAGAAAAAAAGGGATCGAGGAACTTGCGCAAACCCTAAAGGCGGATGGTCTCTTACAACCCATCATCGTCTCCAAGGGAGAACGGGAAGGCCATTATAAAATCATTGCTGGAGAAAGAAGATACCATGCAGCTAAGTCCCTCGGTTGGGCCGAAATCGAATGTAAGATCCTAAACCGCCCCGATAAAGAAATCTATAAATTAGCTGTCATAGAAAACTTGCAAAGGGAAAACCTATCCCCCTATGAGGAGGTGGACGCCCTACTCTTTCTCAAAAATTCCCACAACTACACCGACCAGGAGTTAGGTGACCTTTTTGGGAAAAGTCGCAGTTATATGACGGAAGTTCTCTCCATTACCTCGATGTCAAAAGAAGACCTCGACAAATGCAAAAAAAACGAAATCTACAATAAGAACCTTCTTGTCCAAGCCGCACAAGCCGCCAAAAAAGGGAGCCTCGACGATTTTTTAACCCTATTCCATAAAGGGGCACTGAAGACTGTCAGAGATGCCAAAGACTTCAACAAACAAGTCAAATCAGGCGAACCAAACACAGCAAAGAACTCACTTTTTTCTGGTTATAAAATTCGAAGAACGGGAACCGGAATTCAAATTTTGTCGGACGACGAAATTTTACTGGGAGACATCTACAAATTCATCCGCAAAGAGTTGGTAAAAAAATACGGGGACACGGCGTAACCCAAACAAGTACTAAGCAGTCAAGTACTTAGGAAAAAAATTTAGTGTACAGCTGAGGAAAAATGCTGTACGAACTTGACATCTGCCGGAATCCGACAATAATGTGACATAATAAAAGTGATTTGAGTTTGAGCAGGCGTTTCTTGTAGATCCAAGAGACGGGGGATCTGTAGTATCCCAACCCGAAATATAAAAAAATTCCCCTGGAACACCAGGGGGTCGGGGTTTCCCGAAGGAATGTTGTTGGATGAGACATAATTAACATTATGTCAGATAATGTCAACTCCTTCGTAAAATTTGCTTAAATTTGGTTTAATTTTTGCAGAAAAAGCGGAGGAGCTTTTGTGAGCGACCAGCGGCATGCCTATATCCGACTGATGACCGACATCATAGATTCTGGTGTTTGGGCTGGCCTATCCCATGCGGCCAAAACACTCTACCCGGTCCTATTGAAATTCAGTGATTACAATTTCAAACCTGTTTGGCCCAATACAGAAACATTAATGAGGCTTACTGGATTCAAAACAAAAAAATCCATTGTCTCAGCCAAAAAGGAACTCACTCGTGTCGGCCTACTCTACCAAGTTCCTGGCAATGGACGAACTTCGACCCGGTATCGCTTTTCCTTCCACTATGAGGGTTCCAGGATTACCCCTCTGGGGGATACAAACATAACCCTCAGGGATTTCGAAACGGACCTCTCTGGGGGTTCAAAACTGGTTAGTAAGGGGGGTGCTGACGGGACCCCAAACCATATTAATATAACTATATCCAATACAAACAATGTGCCTGCGGTGCCCGAGACGGGGGAATTAGGCAAGGGAAAGGAAGAGAAAAAAGCATTTGAAACTTTAGTCGAACTCTTTGGGCCTGAAATTGCATTAGAAGCTTATAAAAAGGCCGTCTCGTTACATATGGAATCGAACACCTCTTATGTCCAATCTCTCTGTCGAGAGCTTGTCTCCACCCAAAGACAAGAAATGATTAAAACTGAGCAGAAAGTTTCTGCGGAGGATAATTTTTCCCACCCGGCTTCGTGGGCAGGATTTTTATCTTGGGCAAGCAAAGAACTGACCCAGTCTTCCTGGCACCAACTAGGAAAGGTGCAGGTAGAAACCGATGGGAACGTGATTGTTATCACCTCTCCCATTCAGGGGCATTTACGACAAATTGTGAACATGTATTTTACAGAACGAGTGAAACCGGCAGTTCTCGTAATATTTTCAGAGAAAGAAGAAGGATCACGCCTCAGTGAAATTCGATAGACTGGATAGAAAAACGGTATTTTTTGGAAGGAATCAGAATCAAAAAGCGCAATGAAAGATCATTTAATCCGCACAAGCCACCCCAACTCTTTACCAATCAAATCAGTTTCCTCCTCTGGAACCTTCGAAGTCAAAAATGAAGAATTTTTATCCTTTTTTGAGGAAAAGGAGCAATCCTCACTTTCCTCCATCATCTTTCAATTTGATGATGTTGTTTATTTCAATGGAATTGAACTTTTGCCAGGGAAAGATGGTTTGGATTTTTTTCCCGATTCTTTTCGGTTTGAATTGTCTCACGACGGAAAGTATTGGGAGCCAATTTTACAAGAGTCCTCCTTTCGGAAGTCTTTTAAAACTTCAGCAAAATGGCTTTTTTCTCTTACTAGCGCCCGTTATGTGAAGTTTGTCTCGAAAATTTCTAGAAAAGCCAGTAACGGGAAAAATCGGATTAGTTTTGGTCAGTTGAAGATACTCATTACAGGGATCCAGTCCATCCAAGCAAGTTCCGAATTAGATCGGTTGTTTGTGAAAGAAAATCTTTTTGATACAAGGCCTGACTACGGATGGTCCTCAAAAAAGAAAGAAGAACCCGAAGAAGAATATTTGATTTTGGACATGGGTTCCGTGAACCGCATTGAAGAGATGCGAATGCTCACAAAAAATGATCCTATCACAAATTTCCCAGAACGGTTTGTCACTTATTATAGCGAAGACGATATTACTTGGCACCAACTACATGAAGAGAATTTCTTTTTATCCGAACCAGGTACCTGGTATAAATGGAGATTCTCTGCTGTAAATTTAAGGTATTTGAAATTGGTTTTCTTTCAGGAGAAACAACCAAACAAAAAAGACTACGTTACGGAAGTCATAGAACTCGAGTTATACTCTAGTCCAGATAAAAAAGATTACGGCGGCCCAACAAGAGAACCCCTCCCCTATGCATCGGTTCTTAGGTCAGGGATCATTCGCCTTGCCGTAGATGGAGAAGTCAAAGAAGGAGTTGTGGTTCAGGCGAATGACAGGCGCCTTCGGGATGCAACTACGGAATACCGTGGGATTGTGGAATTGGCATCAGATGGGGAAGAAAAACCGGGTGTTGCTGTTCAAGGGAATGATAAACGCCTAAAAATCGCCACCGAATTGGGTCATGGTCTTGTTCGATTGTCAAGAAGCGGAGAATCAAGACCCGGACTTGTGGTGCAATCAGATGATGAACGTCTGCGTAGTGCTTCTACTGATCATCCAGGGATCGTTGAGCTTGCGTTAGACGGCGAAACTCGTCCTGGTGTGGTTGTTCAAGCCAATGATTCTCGTCTCCGAGTAGCCACTAGGAAATCCATTGGTCTTGTGCAATTGGCAGATTCAGGAGAAGTTGCCGTTGATAAAGTGGTTACTGGAGATGATCCAAGACTCAGGGATGCTACCAATACGGCCAAAGGAATTGTGCAATTGGCATCAAATGGTGGAGAAGAACCAAACACTGTTGTCCAAGGGAATGATAAACGTCTTAAACACGCCAGTACAGAATTACATGGGATTGTGCAATTGGCTCACTCCGGTGAAACGAAACCCGGTGCTGTTGTGCAAGGAAACGATAAACGATTGGCAAAGGCTGGGTTTCAGGATGCCGGTATTGTTTTACTCGCAAATCATGGAGAAGCGGTTCCTGGTAAGGTGGTTCTTGCTGATGATCCTAGATTATCAGACAAAAGAGATCCGAAGCCACATACCCATCCTTATGCAGAAAAAGAACATGATTTTAATTCACATACAGGACTTTTGAAAATCACTGGAGAGGCGGAAGCTTCTTCTAAAGGATTTGTTCCTCCACAAGCAAACGATGCTGTGATCTATGGGAAAAATACAAAAGTGGGAACAGGTGTTGTGGGAGTATCCTCTGGCACTGGTGTTACTGGGTTTGGGGATTCTGTCGGAGTGTATGGAGTTTCCAAAGGAAAATCATCCAAACAATCAGCGGGAATTTTGGGTGCCGGGACTACGGCACCTGGTGGACGATTCCTTTCTCAATCAGATTTTGCACTCGTAGTAGATGGGAAAGGAATTCCAGAGATGGAACTTTCTGGTTCCGGAAAAGCCATTTATGCCAATGGAGAGTCTTTGTTTGAAGGGAATCTTCGTATTACAAAAGAAGGTGGTGAGGAGTGTATTGCTCGTTACTTCCGATTGGATGGAAAGGATGTTGTGACAGCGGGGGATTTACTTGTGGCAACCGAAGAGCCCGGAGTTCTTGGAAGGTCCAAACACCCCTACTCTACTAATGTCATCGGTGTTTGCGTCACGAATGCTCATGTGGTTTTCGGAAAACAAGAAAAGGCTGTAGAATATGTTCTAGTGGCCCTTCTTGGAATTACGAAGATGCATGTGGATGCCTCACAAGTGCCGATTTATCCGGGAGATCTTTTGGTTTCTGGATTAACGTCTGGTCATGCAGTGAAAGCAGATCCCACAAAATTAAAACCGGGAATGCTTGTGGCAAAAGCGATAGAAGCCTGCAAACGAGACAAAGGAAATATCCTTTGTCTATTAACTTTCTCCTAAAAACAAAGGTAACGGGGTGGGTTTTTTGATAAAACCTGCCTCGATGGCTCGTTTCAAAAGATATTCCACTGCTCCGTGCCCCTCTTCTCCTAAATTTTTTGTGAATTCGTTTACATACAAATTGATGTGAGATTTGATCACCGCATCTTCTTTGTTTTGCGAATTGGCCCGAATGTAATCCATCATTTCTTTTGGTTCCGCATAGGCGGCATTCAAACTTTGTCTCAGATTGGTTTGGAACTGGAGTGCCTCGTTTTTTGGTATGTCTCGGCGGATGGCAATGGCACCTAAAGGAATGGGATAACCTGTAGACTCCTCCCACCATTCTCCAAGATCGACTACCTTTTCCATTCCCCTTGCTTCATAAGTAAATCGTTCTTCGTGAATGATAACACCTAAACTGTCATCTTCACTTGTTACCTTGGGAATGATTTCATCATAACGTAGAGGGCTTGGGTTGTGTTTTCCATTGGTGTATAGAGACAAAAGAAGGTTTGCTGTGGTTAACATCCCTGGAATATAAAGTTTTTTATAATTGGCCAGATCCGTTTTGGAATTTTTCTTTCTAACTAATAGTGGGCCACAGCCTCTCCCAAGGGCAGAGCCTGTCTCGAGTAAAATGTATTTGTCGATGATTTGGAAGTAGGCAGCAAACGAAAGTTTTGTGACAGGAAATTTTCCTTGGAAGGCGAATTCGTTTAAGTTTTCTACATCATATAATTCTTCTTTGACCGGGTAACTTGCGTTACGAATTAAGTGGTAGAAGAGGAAGGTATCATTGGGGCATGGGGAATAGGCAAGAGATATCATAGGTTAAAGAAGAACTCCTTTGTGGGTGTGATCCATAGGATCCGAATGATTAAAAATACAAACAGGGTAATGGAAATACCAAGAAATAGGCGTAAAAAAGGTTTTTTTGACCCCCCTTCGAGTAATAAAGAGAAAGGCAAAATGAGGGTAAACATTCGGCTTAAGTTATCAAAAGACCTCCAATATCCCTGTTCTGCAATAAGGATTACAAACAAACTTCCGAGAATAGGGAAAAGTAGATCAATATTTTTGGAAAAGGATTCTTTTAGAGATTGGATGCTGACAAATGATAGGGCAACGAAAGAGATAAAAAAAAGAATTTTTGGGAATTCTTTGAGTTTAAATTGGAAAGATCCGTCATCTTGAAAACTTTTAAAAAATCCAAATAGAGGAAGGTCGGTCATATCACGGAATCCAAGGGGATTTGTTCCCAAGTGGTTTGGTGGCTGTATCCAGCCATAACCCACCAAACAGAAAAATGCGATTCCGGGAAGGGAGTAAAGAACCATTCCTTTCCAATTCTTGTCCAGGAGTGCTTTGAATACAATGGGTATAAGAAATAAAACTCCTAACTCCCGAGTCATTACCATGAGAAAGAAAAAGAAAACAGAAAGAAGGTCTTTTTTATTTTTAAAGAAGTAGAAGGCGATAATTCCAAAACTGACAAAGAGAGAATCGGCAACGAGAAGAAGGTTTGCGTTTAGTGAAAAAGGAGAGAATAAATAAAAGATAACGAACCATTTGTTTGGGTCTGGAAGTAAAGAATACAAACAAAAAACGGATACGGAAAATACCAGAAATAGAAATAGGAGGGTGACTAAGGGGTAATGAGAGAAACCCACTAGGTTTGAGATGGCGCCAACAAATAGAGAAAGTCCCATTCTGTGAAAGCGGAAATGGTAGGAGTCAACGATCAGATCCCAGTCGCCACCAACAAACAGATCTTTTGCGAGAAAATAGAAGAATTGCCCATCGTATCCACCTGATTTGTAGATTACAAAGTTCGAATCGACAAGGTTTGGATTGATCTCATAAAATCCTTCCCAAATCCCAATGAGTGCAGAAAGGGAGTGTTCGTAGGGAGCAGTTTTGTTGTAGATGAGTCCCCCTACTCCTAAAAGGAAAAAAATCAATAAAAACCAAAGTTGGTGTCGTTTCACACTTCCATTTTGCAAAATTTAACAGATTCGAAAAGGAATTTCTCTGGAATTTTACGAAGATTCTGACAGTTTGTATCCAAAGTTGGGGCAAATGAAAGAAGTTCTCGTTACAATCCAAAGTGTGTATCAATATTTAGAAAAACTTGGCCCCAAAAAATCCTTTCAGATTTTGAAGAATCTTGGTTATGAAAAGTTACTTTCGTTAACTGGAAAGGTCCCTAAAGAAAGGCTTATTGTCCTTACGCAGAAGTTAAGTGAAGACACTGTGGTTGAACTGGTAAAACAAATTCCAGAAAAGATTCTTGTCGAAATGATTCGAGAGAATGATGACGATGATTTGGTTTATTTTATCCACTCTCTTCCTATGACGGATTTAGCCCTTGTTTCGCGGAGTATTCCTCCTCATGATGTGGGGTTACTTGCCAAAACATTAGGTAGAGAAACTAGTGTGGAAATCCTTAAAACTTTGGGAATCGAAAAGTCCATTGCTCTTCTGAAAGAAATTCCGATGAAAGACTTTCTTTGGTTGGTGGGTGAAATTCATGTGGGACCGATCATCCAACTTGTTAGCGAACTCTCTGTAGCGGATTGTAAAAAGTGGATCAAACAACGAGGATTAGCGGAACTTCCAATCCTCGTGAAATTTTTTGGAGTCACCAATGCCCTTGTGATTTTTAAAAAGCTGGGTATGAACCAAGCCTTAGAGATGATGCAATTGTTAGGAACTCGCGAGATGTTGGAATTGTCGCTTCTTTTGTCGGGGATGCATTTAGAGGAAAAGAATATGCCAGCACTTGCTGTGCTAAAACCAAACGATTTATCTTCAAAAAACAAATCAAAACCAATACCTAAGAAAAAACAAATTCCAAAAAAGAAAAAAACTTCTAAACGCTAATATTAACTTTAGGGAAGTAAAGGCTGAATTTACTCCCCTCTCCCATTGTGCTTTCTACAAAAATTTCTCCGGACATTTTGTCCACAAGAGATTTGACAATGGATAGTCCAAGTCCAGTGCCTCCGATCTTTTTGTTATCAGAGGATGGGATTCGGAAGAAACGATCGAAGATTTGATTTTTGTAATTTGGATCAATGCCTATCCCTGTATCTTCTACGGTGATTTCAATTCTGCCGTTGGTTTCTCGGATGGATATTCCAATTTTCCCTTTGAATGTATACTTGAGAGCATTCACATAAAGGTTGGTAATGATTTGTGAAAATTCGAATTTGATTCCTCGCAAGAAAAAACCTTTCTTTAATGATAGATCCCATTCGATTGGTTTTCCTTTTGCCAGGTGAGAGTTCATGTGAATGACATCTTCGATCACTGGAACTGGATCGAAGATCTCTACCACTTCTGCTTCTTTATCTTTTTCTCTAGACGTGGTTAACTTTAATAAGTTTTCGATTAAAAAACTTAGGCGTTTGGCATTTTTGTCGATCACTTCTAACATATTTTTGTGTTCGGTGTTAAACGGCAGAGAATTATCGGATTTAAAAAATTCCAAATAACCTCTAATGTTTGTCATTGGACTTCTGAGTTCATGGCTTACGTTAGAGATGAATTCATGTTGCAAACGTTCTTGTTCTTTCCTCTCAGAGTTAGGTCGGAATTGCACTTGGTAACGTTTTTTTGGCGAAAGTAAAATGGAGGTAAAACTAATGTCTACTTCGAGTTTGGTCCCATCTTTTGCTAGAATTTCCACATCGGGAAGAGATAACATTGTATCCGAAGAGAGGTCAGAACCAAATCGAAGTTGGTTGGATACTTGATTTCCTAAAATGATATCTTCGATATTCATTTTGGTGATATCGCCCCGTGTATAACCAGTTAATAGACGAAACTGGTTGTTTGCTTCTAATATACTTCCTGTGTCGGCATCTACTAGGGCAATGGCTTCTCTGGAAAATTCAAACAAATACCTGTACTTTTCTTCTGAATATTGTAGGTCTACGGCAGATCTGTCGAGTTTGATCTCTAAAATAGAAATTAAATTTTCGAGTTCGGTGATCTCTTCTCTTTGGAGCTCTAACTTTGCGTTAAAAGAGTCTAACATTGAATTTACGAGAACCTTCACTCTATTGTCCAACTGCAATGTTTCGTCGGAGTTGAGTCTGGAGTTGTAATTTCCTTGGAGGATGTCCAATACTACTGAATTCACATCAACAATTAGATGTCGCACTGCATTTAGTTTTCTGTAGTTGATTTGAGAGGGTGCATGAAGTTTTGTTTCTGTCGGTTCTTGGAAACTACTGAGTTTACGCACATCAAATACTTTTTTAGGTTCTAGTGCCGATAGAATTTCATCAAAATCGAAAGCAGCTTTTACAGCATCTGGTTGTATGACTCTTCGTATTAGTCGGAAATACACATCTTTTAAGAGAGGGTAAAGTGCGGTAACATCACCCTTGTATGAGAAAATTCCTTTTTGGAGGAGAGGATGTGCATTCAGAAGATTTTTTGTCTCCCCTACTCTTAGGTGCGGGTAAAAATGAGAAAGTTGTAAGTCCTCCCATAAGTTCCCGTTACTCAGTTGGTTTGTGTTTTGTAAAAGATCGATAGCTTTTTTGACCGCAAGAAGAACGCCAGAGATTTCTCTTCCTGTTTTTAATACGGCATCTCCACTGAACGCTAGTAAGGTGGATGGGAAGAGGGACTTGGTTTCTAATATGGGTAGGTCTAGTGTATTGGCAAAGTCTTGAAAGTTCCGAAGAAAAGGGCTTGAAAAAGGGTCGGATACAAGACCAAGACAAGAGGGTTTAAGAAATTCTTTTTCCTCTAAAAAACCTGGCGTGTCAATGTAACGAACTTTGACCGGATTTTTGGGAGCATACTCTTCTAAGAATTTTTCTGCATACAGTCTTTCGACTGAGTATTGGTGTGGGACGGGTAGAATATAAGCTTTGTTTCTTGTGAGATCTTCTGGTTTGAATTGGAATCGCGAATAAAAGGAAAGGGGTGAGTGATAAAGGTAAATTCCTTTATAAATGCGTTTGAGTTTGGATTTTTTTAAGTAACTATCTTGTAAATAGGCAATGGTCGGAACTTCTCCCGCTTCTACTCGACCAGCGTCTAGTAATGGCATAATTGCCTTATGATGGGTATTGACGTGAAGTGTCACCTTCACGCCAAATTCTTCAAAGTAACCTTTTTTATAGGCAACTACAACCGGTAAAGAACTAAGGCGACTTGTTATACAAATCTGGATCACATGGCAACAATTCCAAAAATAGGAATCGTTGCCAAATCATTCTAGATGGATTTGCCCCTATGCAGAAAAAATCTCTTGGAGGAATTCTGTTGTTCTTTTGGTATAATCCGAAACTTCTTTTTCATCCATAACCTTTGCGGAAAGTAAGGAAAGGTCATAAATGATCCTTGCCAATTTTTTTCCTTTTTCTGGATTCACTCCTTCGAACGCTTGTAAGGCGGATTTTACCAATGGAGACTTTGAGTTCACCATGAGAGTATGTGATTTCAGAATGTTTTTCATGTCATCGCGATTTAACATCGAGTTCATTTCGGACATTCGTCTCATAAACTCGGGTAAAAGGATGACTCCTGGAACATCTAATGACTTCAAAGCTTCCACCTTGACTTCTACACCCTCTGACGGTAAGGAGGATTGAAATAGAGTTTGGATCCTGTCGGATTCAGTTTTGTTTTCTTCATTTACCAAATCCTTCGGAGCATCCTTGTCCACAATTTGGTCTGCAATCTCAGAATCTACTCTCTGGAATTTCCAATCTGGATTTTTCATCTCTAAGTGTTGGATGAGATGGGAGTCAATTTTCGAATCAACAAGAAGTGCTTCGAGTCCTTGTGACTTCAGTAGTTCCATATAAACAGAACCCATCTCTGTTTCATTTGCATAAAAGATTTTGTTTTGGTTTTTCTCTTTGTTCTTTTCCCAATATTCGGAAGTTGTAGAGTATCCACCTTCTGAATTTTTAAAGATTAGATGATCTTTCATTGCATCGTAAAATTTTTCGTCAGTAAGGACTCCGTATTTTACAAACAAAGATATATCGTTCCAATTTTCCTCATATTTGGTTCTATTCTTTTTGAAATCTTCGATGAGGCGATCGGCAACTTTTTTGATTATATGGTTTGAGATCTTTTTTACTAGGGGATCGTTTTGTAAATAAGACCTAGAAACATTCAAGGGAAGGTCAGGAATGTCGATGGTTCCTTTGAGAATGGTAAGAAATTGTGGGATAAGCTCACTTGCATTGTCGCTGACAAAAACATGGTTACAAAATAGTTTGATCCCATTTTTGGAGGCTTCTAGTTCATGAGTGAGTTTGGGGAAATACAAAATTCCTTGTAATCGGAATGGATAATCTACATTCAAATGGATATGAAAAAGAGATTCTCCAGAAAATGGGAACAGATAGGAATAAAAATCCTTGTAGTCCTCTTGAGAAACCTTTGCCGGCTCTTCTGACCACAATGGTTTTTCCCTGTTTGCTTTTTCGCCTTGCACATAAATCCCTACTGGTAAAAAATCGCAGTATTTTTTTACTAACTCTTTTAGTTTCCATTTGTCTAGATATTCGCCGGACTCACTATCTAAATAGAGAGAAATTTTAGTTCCTCTGGATTCTTTTGTAATTTGCGAGATTGTAAAGTCAGTTCCTGACTCACTTGACCACAAAACAGCTGCTTGGCCCTTTTTGTAAGACTTTGTTTCTATTGTGACTTTTTTAGAAACCATAAAAGAGGAATAAAATCCAAGTCCGAAATGGCCAATGATTTCGGCTTTGTTTTCTGCATTTTGGTATTGTTTTGCAAAGTCAGTTGCACCAGAAAATGCAATTTGGTTGATGTATTTTTTGACTTCTTCGGTAGTCATTCCCACGCCATTGTCTTCGATAGATAGGATCCTGTTCTCGACATCAAAGTTTAAGTCGATTTTGTATTCGTTTCCACCTTCAAATTCTTCCGATAAGGAAATCTTTTTTAACTTTGTGATGGCATCACTTGCATTGGACACCAATTCCCTTAGAAAAATATCTTTCTCTGAATATAACCATTTTTTAATGATGGGAAAGATGTTTTCGGTTTCTACACTGATTTTTCCTGTTTCTTCAGCTGACATACGTTATTCCTTAATTTTTAATTGTTTTTTTAATGATAAGACTTTGTTTCTTTCCGATTTGGATAGATTATGAAATGTTTTTTCTATAGTTTGAATGTCGAAATTTCCTAGTAGGTCTACGAGAAATTGTGAGTCTTCTTTTGAGATTTCTTTTTTTTCTAAATAGTCAGCAAGGAATACATTTCTTTTTTTCCCAAAGTTTTGAACCATATCTAGAAATTCCTCGGACTGTCTGTTATATGTATAACGTTTATATCCTAAAAAGGAAAGAACACCCAAAACGGCAAGAAAAACTAAAAGAAAAATGGAAGGGGGTTTTGGTAGGTTTGCTTTTGTTGGTGGATTTTCAGTCTCTCGTTTCTTTTCGGGAAGAATCGCGATTTCTGGAAATTGAATGGATAATGTTTTATACTGGTTTTCTTTCAAAGAGAAAAAACTGAACTGAAATGGTGTAAGTTGTAGTTTGCTTAATGATTCTATTTGGCAACCGTAAAGGAACTGGACCACCGAATAAAATCCGTATTCTCCCGACTCTAATTTCCGGAATGTTTTGGATTTGTTCTGTGAGATGAGTTGGATCTTTCGGTCTGACTGCGGGATAGGAGTGATCCCTTCATAACCACCCTCACCTTCAATCGTAATTTCAAAATAGGCAGTTTCCCCTCGGTGTATGTTTTTGGGAAAATTAGATAAGTTCAATTTGAAATTGCCGATGGCTCCCGTGAAATCCTTGGGTTTGTTTGGAGGAAGGTCAAGTACAGTTACTGTTGCAGGAGTTGTATCGACGGTCTCTTGTAGAGAATTGAAACGTAGGCTATCACCGGAAATAAATTTAGTTTTCCCGATTTGAAATTTCCCTGATTTAATAGCCGTTAAACCATAAATTTCTTTATCGTACACTAATGTTTTTTTTAAACGATTCTTTCTTAGAACTTCCGGTTCAATTTGTACGGATACTTGTCTCAGAGTCTCCGATAAAAAATAGGGGAAGGAGATGGATTGGTTCGGATCTCTTTCTAGGAAAGGTTGTCTGTATCCATTATAATAGAGTACATAATATCCGACAATGGGTTCTCCTTTATAAAAAACAGACTTATTTGTATGAAAAGATACTTCAGGAGATTCGTCGGAAGGTTCTTCATCGATTTCAATAGGGAATGGGTTAAAGAACTGATTTTGGGAGTGTTTACTTCTTTTGCTCACTTTAAATTGAATGGGAGGTGATGTATATTTTTTGTGATCATACTCTACGGAAATTTCGGGAAGTTTGAATGTTCCTTCTGATTCCGTATCGACATAAAAGTTTAATATTTGTGATTTGGAGACTTTAAAATTGATGATTTGTGTTTCTGTTCCACTCCCTGAAAATCGAATGCGAACTCCATTTTGTTTTATATTGGTTTGCATAGCCCGGAAGGATTTTTCGCCGTGGGCTCTCACTTCTAGTTTTGCATGTTCCCCAAGTGAAAACTCATTCGGGAAAAAATTAAATTCTACATCAGAAGAAAAAATTTTAGTGATTGGAATAAGATAGAAAAGCGAGAATAGAAGTACAAATTTACCAGAATTTTTCATTATCTAGAGAACCTCCTTTTTTATTTTTTAATATACTATCCTGTGAGAAAGGATCTAGAATCTTTTCCGCATCAGACTTTTCTTCCTTCTTGTTTTCTTTTTTGTTTTTCTGCGGGGTCTCTTGATTCGGTTCGCTCTCTTTTTGTTTTGGGCTTTGGTCCGCGTCTTTTTTTCTAGTTAGGTGCTCTATGTTTTTCTTTGCCGCAAGATTGTCGGGGTCAATTTCTAATGTCTTTGTGTAGGATTTTAAGGCGTTCTTTTTGTCACCTAATTTTGAATAGATATTTCCGAGGTTGAAATTGGCTTTTGCTTTTAAGTCGTTGTCAGCTTTGGGATGAGTTAGTATTTTTTCGGAAAGTCCTTTGGCATCCTTGTATTGTCCCAACTGGTAAGCAGATGCCGATTCATTGTAAATGAGCTTTGGATCGTCTTTA
Organism: Leptospira wolbachii serovar Codice str. CDC; assembly: GCF_000332515.2. Taxonomy (NCBI): domain Bacteria; kingdom Pseudomonadati; phylum Spirochaetota; class Leptospiria; order Leptospirales; family Leptospiraceae; genus Leptospira; species Leptospira wolbachii. The sequence goes on along the minus strand of NZ_AOGZ02000016.1, from coordinate 39,064 downwards.
ATATAATCTTTTGCTTTTTCAAATTCTTTCTGGCTTTCGTTGAAGTTTTTATTATTATACGATTTAACTCCACGTTCAATAGAATTTCCTCCTGGGTCGAGTTCCCAGGCTTCCAGTCTGCCCCAGCTCAGAGATAGTATTAGTAGTAGAGCCGTATAAATACCAGCTGGTATTTTTTGTAAGAATAAGTTAAGGATGCGTTCCGAAACTAAAAAGAAAAAAGCAACAATTAAAAATGGATGGGCACCATCTTCATTTTTGAAGTGTTCAATCATTTGGATTTTCTTTTTTTTGACAGTCTGAATTGTATCTAAAAGAGCATAAGCACCATCAGCCTGGAATGAGACATCATAGTAGGTTCCGTTGTTTTGGTTTGCTATGGATTTTAATCTTTCCATATTCATTTTGGAAGTAACTAAATTAGGTGTTGTTAGAGAATCTGAAATACCGGCATCCATAGTCACATATCCTCCCCTTCCTGTTCCTGGGTCGCGGTATTCAATTAAACCGCCTTCTGGTGTTCCAACTCCCCATACAATCACCTCTCCGTCGATAGGCGGTAGGTTTTGGTTTTCATGATCTTCTCCATCGGAGACTACAACGGTAATTTGGGAGGATATATTATTATTTTTCTTCCTAATTCGATTTACTCTTTCCAGTGCTAGTGCAAGATCCGTTCCCTTGGCACCAACCATTTCTACACCTAGCGCTTGTATATAGTCAGAGACAGCTGTGATATCGGAAGTTAATGGACAAAAGGAAAAGGACTGGCCCGCAAAGACAATAATGCCCACACGATTTCCTTTTAAGTTCGGAAGGATCCTTAAGGCTAAGTCTTGGAATCTTTTGAGCCTGCTTGGTCTGACATCAACGGCATTCATTGATAAACTCACATCGACAACGAATAAGATGTCTGCGGATTCGAATTCCTTGGCGGATTCCATCTCTGTGGATTTAATTTTAAATAGGGAATAAAATGCAAAAATGAGGGAGAGCAGGAAACAAAGAATTCTTGCGAGGTAAATTTTGGTGTTACCTGTATATATTCTGTTTTTTAAGTTCGGATGTTCTTCTCGAAATTTGTTCGCCTTTATGTTTATATATAATTTCCCTGAAAAGATAATGACCCAGGTTACAATCGAAATTATTGAAACAGTAGCGATAAAGTTTATACTCATCATAGTTTTTCCGTTAGCGGATAGATCATAAGTGTAGCTACAACTCCGAGTAATGCGAAAAAAACAAAAACTGCAGAAGGGAAGTGGGTTTCGAGAATTTCTATTGGTTTGGACGGAAGCTCTACAGTTTCTAATCCATTGATTTCATTTAGCACCTCTTGTAATACTTCTGGAGATTCTGCTCGAAAAAACCTTCCATTTGTGCTTTGTGAAATCGTCTCTAAGGATTCGTAATTGACCTCGTATTGGCCTTGTTCTTTCCCGATTCCAATACAATAGACTTTGATTCCAAAGGCTTTGGCTGCATACGAAGCAGTTTCTGGATCTAATTTTCCTGTATTGGATACACCATCGGTGAGGAGTATAATGACTTTTGATTTTGCAGTGGAATCTTTGAGGCGGTATGTGGACAACACGAGAGCATCGCCAACAGCGGTTCCTTGTTCGCTGATATCTTCGTCGGAGGTGTCTACGATTAGTTCATCTAACGCATATCTGTCGTTTGATAAAGGAGATTGGAGATATGCAGCTCCTGCAAATAATACAATCCCAATTCGATCATATAAACGTTTCTGAATGAATTCCCTGAGTAACTCTTTCGATACAGTAAGCCTATTCTTGGGTAAAAAATCATAAGAATTGACCATGGAGCCTGATATATCTAAAGCAATCATGATATCAATTCCATTTGTAATGTCAGGCGTTAGTTTGTACTTTTTCCCTGGCCCAGCGGCGGCAAGTATTAGAAATATACCCGCAATGTAAATTAATGCTTCGGATAGTTTTAAGAAGAAGATCCTAAGTTTTTGAAAGAAATTTGTCTTTGGCGATTGAAATCTGTCAGACTGAATGAGTAGGATAACGCCGAGTGGTTTTTTTCTCCATTGGTAGATTGCAAGTAACAAAAAAGGAAAAATCAGCAGTAGAAGATAAGGCCTTTGAAACTGGTCCATATTTATAATTCGAATTCCTTTTTGATTTTTTCCCAAAGGGAATATGCATCCTTTTTGCTTAGTTCATTTTGGTTTTCATCGTACTTTGTCCTTCTGAAGTAGATCCGTATCTCACGAAGAATCGAATCATCAATATGAGTTCTATCGAATAGTTCTGCCAGGAATTCGGAATCTGTTTTCCCTCGTAAGTTGCGCTCTAATTTTTGTGAATACACTTCTTTTAGATATTCGCTAATTTTGAATGCGAGTTCTTTTTCTGAGATTAGTTCCGATTGTAGATAGGTCTCTATATTGTGGAGACGTTTGGTTGTCTCTTCCAATACTGGTTGTTTTTCCCAGATAGCATCCATTACTTTTGGTTTTGATTTCCAGTATATATATATCGCATACAATAAATAAATGTTGATTGTGGTAATCAAAAGGATGATGGATAAACGAAAAAAATATGGTCCTGAAAAATTTATGGGAGGTTCGATGTCTTCAATATCAGTTTCAGAACCCAGAAGTTGTGATTTGACTTTAATTGTATAAGAGGACTTGTTTTGTTCGTTGTTTTTTTGCCAGCTAATTGGAATTGTATAGTTTCCTGGTTTGAAGAATATCAGGGATGCTTTTAGCTTTGTTTTTTCTTTTATGATACCGAAGATTTTATAAGATGGTATGGTGTCATCTTCGTAGATATCTCCTTCTGGTAAATCTAGGTTGGACTCGTCAGGTTCTGTCAGTTCGATTTGGTAATGGATGGTATCGCCTACATAAATATCAGTTTCTAAAACCATCTCTTTCGGTTCTGCAAATAATGAAATTGAGGTGAATAAGAATATTGAGAGAAACTTAAGCATTTTGTTTTGTTTTAAACAATGGTAGGATTTGGTTGGAGAGTTTTGTGTTTGGATTGATTTTCACCAAATTGGCACCAAAAAACTTTTTTGCTGCTTTTAAGTCTTTTGAATATGTACTTTCAGAACTACGGAAACTGATTTTTTCTTCAGAGATCTTTCTGAACATCCGAAGCCAAAATGGATATTGTAGGATATCTAATTCGTCCTCTATCCAAATTCCAATTGGTTCCCAAATTTTGAATAGTTTATTTGAATTTGTATAGTTTGCGAAATGATTAAAATCAGAGATCCAGTAACTAGTTGCAAATTTTGGATAGAGTTTAAATGCAAATTTATACGCTTCTGCGTAGTTGGTTCCATCACCTTTAGTTTGTTTTGTGATATTGGCAAATGTAAAAAAAATTTCGGTTTCTGTCCGTAGCCATTTACCAGAAGATTTTTGATTGTCAGAAAAACTGACTAATAGAACCCGATTCCCAATTTTTACATGGAATAATGATAAAAAAAGAGCCATTTGGAATGCGGTATCTTTTTTTGAACCACTGAGTGATTCGCTTATATCGTAAAAGATGATTATCGAAGCATCTCGCTCTTCATAGTATTCTTTTGTATGTAACTCACCAGTTCTCGATGTTACATTCCAATCAATATAACGTATGTCATCTCCGTAGTGGTAATTTCTTACTTCTTTGAAATCAAGCCCCCTCCCCCGTTCTGACCTTGCCAAAAATCCTTGCCTAGTAGTAGAAAACTTTTTTTTTGTTTCCCATTGTAAAACTTGAAGCAAACGTTTTAGTTCTGGAGATAACATCTAGGGGACTTCCGTAACAGATAGGATTCGTTTGATTATAGAATCTGTGCTGATATCCTCGCTAATCGCATCAATGGTTAGGTGAAGTCGGTGTTTTACGATTTCAGAGAAAAACCGTTGGATATCTTCAGGAATCACAAAGTCACGCCCTTCTAACAATGCATTTATTCGGCTTACTTTTAGCATGGCAAGACTGGCTCTCGGGCTCACACCGTGATGGATGAAATTTTTCAATTCATTGTCGATTGTGGTCTCGGGTCTTGTGTTTCTTGTTAGGTTTACGATATAATTTTGTAGTTTGGGTTCGATAAATACTCGGTTTGAAATTTCGGAAATTTTTTGGATGTCTTTGGGGTGTATGGTTTTTTTTGGTTTTTTCTTTGTGAAGTCTAAATTGCCATGTTGATGTAAAATCGCGACTTCATCCTCAAAGGATGGATATGTGACAATGACCTTAAATAAAAATCGATCCAGCTGTGCTTCTGGGAGTGGATAGGTTCCTTCTTGATCAATTGGGTTCTGAGTTGCGATGACAAAAAATGGTGGTTCCAGGTCAAAAGTTTGATCTGCAATGGAAACTTGTCTTTCTTCCATACATTGCAGTAAAGCAGATTGGACCTTAGCAGGAGCCCTATTGATTTCATCAGCTAACAGAATATTGGTGAATATGGGGCCTTTTCGAATCTCAAAGGAAGATGTTTTGGGATTAAAAATGTTTGTACCAGTAAGGTCTGCCGGCAACAAGTCCGGAGTGAACTGAACCCGTGAAAATTTTGCGTCCATGATGGATGCTAGGTTTTTCGCTACAAGAGTTTTTGCAAGGCCTGGCATTCCTTCGAGTAATACATGTCCATTGGCAACAAGGCCAACAAAAAGGGATTGAATCACATTGTCCATCCCTGAGATCGATTCGGATAGTTCCGACCTAAGTAGTTTTACTTGGTCGGATATTTCTGTAATTTGTTCTTTGTTTATTTGCATTGTGATGGAGTCATTTTTGGCATTGGTTTATCAATCATATAGTATTCTGTTTTGCCTCCAATGGTCCAACATCCCATCTTTCTTCCTTGAGGTTCCACAGGTCCTTTCCCTAACTCTCTTCCGTCTTCCGAATATTCTGTGGCATCTTCAGTTGAACGAATCACCATTCTTTTTTTGCCAGAAGGATAGAAGTAAGTATAAGGGATACTTGGTTTGTAATTGAGTTTTAGGTCTTGAGTTTCTTCATCAATTTTTACGAGTGAAAAGAAAAGTTTTCCTTCTCCAAGAATTTTCCCGGTATTATCATATACTTTAGCAGATTCTAACATGCTTTCGTTAGCCATATTACCTTGGTATCCGATCTGTCCATTTTTATAGTAGAACTTCCATTCGCCGGTCCTTGTATGTTTCCGTGAACCGGTTCCGAAAATTTTTCCGTCAGCGTAGTATTCTTTCCAGATTCCGGTTCTTTCATATTTGATGTCTAAGTTTTCAGAATTTTCTTTTTTAGAATAAGTTCCCTCTGCTAACACATTCCCTTTGGGTCCAAACATCTTCCATAAACCAGATCGAACGTCTGATACATAAGATCCTTGGGACTCCACTGCACCGTCTTTGTAATAATTAATTTCTTGTCCGTTTTTTAAGCCATTGTTATACGAAACCTTCGTTTTGATTCCATTCCCATCAGCTCCTACAAAGTGGTAAGTCCATTCACCATCTTCTTCGTTGTCTTTAAAAGAACCCTTTTCGACCCACTCACCTTTGTTATTTTTCCGATAATAAGGACCATTTTTTTTATCATCTGCATAAGTAGTTTCTGAAGTAACATTGCCTTGTTTGTCGAAAGTCTTTGCAATTCCTTCTTTTTTCCCATCGATCCAAGGAGTTTCAGCAAGAAATTTTCCGGGGCTATCTGGATCTGGTTTTTTCCAAATACCTATTTTTTTACCGTCCGCATACTCCCCCACTTGGTCTAGTGTGGATTTGTATTTTGGATTTTCTGCTGTAGAACCAGGTTGTTCGAACTGGATGTATTCTTCCCAAACGCCATGTTTTGGTAATGATTTGATTTTTGCAGGAGCGAACTTTGCGACTTGGTCTTCTGTACATTTGGCGCCAGCGCATTCGGCTTTTACTTCCCCGACAGCACGGATTCCTCCAGAGTTTTTGAAACGTTCTATCCTGGTCCATTTCCCTTTGGAAAATTTTAGTTCAAACTCTTGGTCACCTGACCCGTCTTTTATGGAGGCACCGGAACATTGGATTGCCAGTGTTGTGATGAGTAAGTAGAGAAGTTTTAGTTTCATGTTTCTATCCTATCAAAGAGATGTGCGCGTTTCAATTTATTTACCGATAGCAATTCATTCGCAATCGCTATTTTTCCTCCGGTTAATTTATCAGAGAAAAAACGTGGAGGCAGTATATGGAAAGCTCCCTCTCCTTTTACATAAAGAATCTCTCCATCTAGTGATGTAAGTTCGCATTCTAATAATACTTTACGTTTCGCTTTTTTAATTGGCCACGCACGAATGAGTAATTCCTTTTCTACAGGTGTTGCTTTATGGAATTTGAAACTCATCGTGTCTGTCATTACAATATAACCTAAATGAAAACAGAGACCACCCATAGCTTCGTCCAAAACAGTAGAAAGAATTCCTCCATGCACAAAACCGGGAGCTCCGTTATACATCTTTTTGAAACTATAAGTAAAATTTACTTCTCCGGTTTCATCGTGAAAAGTGAAGTCTGCAACAAGTCCTAGCGGGTTTTCTTTCCCACACCCAAAACAAGTATCGTGATGGATTTCGTAACCATGTTTGGAGGGATTTTCTATGGGTTGATTCATTCAGTGTCCTTAATTATTTTTTTCTAAAAATTCTATAATGACAGCGGAAACTTCTTTGGGAGAATCCATGTGTAAATGGTGGCCACCAGGTAGGATTACTTCCGTTAAGAGTTTCACTGCATCTTTTCGGTGTTTGTATTTTTCTGCGATCGGGAATCCTGATTTGTCACCTAAGACTAGTAATGTTGGACATCCGATCCGATTGCAAAATGAAACAATTTGTTCTTCTGTGTAACGGAAAAAAGAATTATAATGAAGTCTTAAATCTCTTCTTGGTTTTAATCCTTTCGGGGTTTTTTCAATCCCTCGTTCCATTAGAATTTCTGCGGATTCTTTTTTCATATCGCCTGCGCGCATTCGAACGCCCACAGCCGATTCCATATTGGGAAAAAAAGTTTCTTTTTTGGTCCTTGGGTGAAGTATTTGTTTGATAGCTTCTGTAAGTATATCTGGAGCTGATTCTGAAAGGTTGGTGAGTGGGCCTAGTGATTCGATTAGAACAAGTTTTTTGATTTTTAAAAGATTGGTTCCTGCAACTAACGTTGAAACGGCGGCGCCCATAGAATGTGCCATTAAAATAAAATCCTCTAACCCAAGGGCTTGCGCTATAGATACAACTTCCAGTGCATATTCAGCAAAATAGTAAACAGTATTTTCTGGTTTGTGACTGGATTTCCCATGACCTGGGAAGTCGATTGAGATGAAGCGGTAATCTGTAAAAAACTCTGCTAGAGGTGCAAAACTATTGGCATTATCTAGCCAGCCATGAAAAGCAAGGATAGGTATTCCCTGTGGATTCCCCCACTCAACCCCCTCTATGGAGTGGAATTTTGTGTGAATCGAAATCGGCAACATATACCTAAGGCTTTTCGATTCCTTCCCATTGTAAACATTTATCTTTTCGATTTACGCTTGATTCTTTTTTCCTTTCTCTATCAAATTTGTTCATGAATCGTTTTCTTTTTCTCTCCCTATTGATTCTTCTCGAGTTCCCCCTATTGGCAGATTCCAAACCAAAAGCGATATGTCAGAGTTTATCTGACTGCGAAACAAAAGCTGATGCCACTTCGATCCATCGAAAAAAAATTACCCTATTAAGTTTTGGACTTACTGAATATTCAAAGGATGCTCCCGTTCAGAAATTAATTCCGAGTTATTTAAAACGCGCAAGGTCTATTATTCTTGAAGCCAATGGCGATACGGGTTACAAAGGAGAAGTGGTCCTGAAAGTGAGTCACAAACCTGAATACAAACAGTCTCAATTAATAAAAGCAGAAGAAGATCTACGTTTTCTTGAATCTAACCAATCACATCTCTCTAAAGAACAATCCTCTGAATTAGGGGAATTGCAAAACCTAGTAAGCCAATCGAAATGATCAGAGTACCATTGGTTTTGTTTTTATTATTCTCATCCTGTGCTCAATTCTCTCGCGAGGATCAATTTCGAGAGGAGTGTGAAAAAACTAGAAATAGAAGTTATCTCTTTATGTTGCCTATTCTTGAAAGACATACAGCTAACGGAAACACTGAACTCAATTCATCGGTATGGATTGGCAATGCAGAGTTAGCCTATAAAAAATGTGTATCTGAATCAGACAAAAATCGTTATAACTTAAGATCGAACTGAAAGTTCATCCATTTCTTCTTGGATGAGCCTAGACCCTGCGCGGAATGTTAGATAACTCCACACCCAGCTAAGTAGAGTACTCACTTTGTTTTTAAATCCTACCTGATAAACGAGATGAACAAAGAGCCAACCAAGCCACCCCAAAATTCCTTTTAACCGAATTTTTCCGAATTCAGCGACTGCGTCGGTTCTACCAATGGTTGCCATATTCCCTTTATCAAAATAATGGAATGGAGAAATGATTTTCTTTTTTTCGATCGATTCGATGATTTTAGCAACGTATCTTCCTTGTTGCATGGCGACTGGAGAGACACCTGGCAGTGGCCGTGTGAGCCCTCTGCTATAGTTTGCTGCATCTCCAATGACAAATACTTCTGGATAGTCAATTGTCCGACAAAATTCATCTACGATGATTCTGTTCGCCTTATCTTTGTTAAGTGATATATTTTTTGCTAACTCTGAACCCTCTACCCCTGCAGCCCAGATTACAGTTTTGGACTCAATGGTTCTATCTTTGAGTACGACACCGGTGTCTGTAATGTCTAAAACTGGAGAACTTGTCAGAACTTCCACTCCCCTACTCTCTAATTTTTCTTTGGTAAAGGCACTGGATTTTTCGCTAAACGCAGTGAGTAATCTAGGCCCGGCTTCAATGAGTGTGACTTTTGTCATACCGGAATCGATATTGCGAAAGTCTTTACGGATGATATTATGAGATAATTCTGCAATAGAGCCCGCAAGTTCCACACCCGTTGGTCCTCCTCCAATAATTACATAGTGCATAAAACTTTTTGCTTTTTCGTAGTTACCGATTAACTCTGCCTGTTCGAAAGAAAGTAGAATCCTTCTTCTAATTGCCAGAGCATCTTTCAGGTTTTTTAAACCTAAAGTTTTCTCTTTCCAACTATGGTTCCCAAAATAACTAGTTCTTGCTCCTGTTGCGAGGATTAAGTAGTCATAGGTTTCTGAGTTATTTTGGAATTTAACTTGTCTGTTTTTGAAATCGATTTCAGTGACATCGCCTAGGAGGATTTTGACGTTTTTGTATTTTGTTGTAATGGATCTGGAGGGAATTGCGATGTCAGCGGGTGATAATACCGCAGTTGCAACTTGGTATAAAAGTGGTTGGAAGAGGTGGTGATTTTTTTTATCAACGACGGTGATATCAAACAACTTATGGTTTGCCAGAGTTTTGATTACTTGTAATCCACCAAACCCAGCTCCAATGATTAAAACCTTTTTCTTTATTTGAGACATTTGTCTTCTCCTAGAAAATTTAAAAAACCTAAAGAACAATCTTCTACAAGATCCTGTACGCCTTCAAATGCAGTTTCGTTTTTATAATATGGATCAGGAATCATGGGTGCACCTGCATCACTTCTAAACCTACCAAACAGGAATATCTTTTCTTGAATCTTTTTCTCACTAGTTAGACTCATAACATCCAAAAAGTTGGTTTCATCCATGACTAACAAATAGTCGAAATGCGCTAAATCTGCTTTATTTAGTTTCCTTGATCTGTGAGTTAACCGGATCCCTCTTTTCTCCGCCACTTTCCGAGTCCTTGGATCTGCTAAATCACCATCATGATATCCAGAGGTTCCACAGGAATCGATTTCAAATAGATGTTCCATCTTTCTTTGCTTTACCAGGTTTAGAAATGCACCTTCAGCTGCGGGAGAGCGACAAATGTTGCCTAAACATATAAATAGAACTTTGATTTTTTGTTTCATTTAATTCAGATAATATATATATTTTTTTCCAACTTCTTTGAGCCATTTTTCAGAAGTTTTGTAGTCAGGGTTTTGTGATTCAACTATCTTCCAAAACTTTGAAGAGTGGTTGTGTTCGATAGTATGCGCGATTTCATGTAAGATGATGTATTCAATAATCGGATCTGGGCAATGAACTAAGCTTAAGTTCAATGAAATTTGATTTCTTGAATTACAACTCCCCCAAAGAGAACGCATTGTTTTGATTGAGACTTTTGAGACTTTAGTATTTAAGGCAAGGGATGTTCTCTCTACCAATGGTTGTATTTTCTCTAAGAGTATTTGCTTCAATAGAAGTTTACCTTTGCGAATTCGAGAATTTTCGTTATTAGTATTTGGGAGCTGAAGAATTTCGTTTTGGAAGATATTTATTTTTTTCGGACTTAAGCGGATGGTTGTTGGATTCCCAAAAATATGAGTTTTTTCTCCGTCTTCGAATTTCAGCTTTTGAGGGATATCTTTCGGAAGTTGTTTAAGTTTGGAAAGAATCCATTCTTTTTTTTCCGACAAGAATTCTTCCAATTGTTTTTTGGGAACTTTTGCTGGATGTTTTAATACTACCTTTCCATTCTGATATACGACTAGTGAAATGTTTCTTCCTTTCGTAGTTTTTCTTTCGATTTCTAAATCTATCATTTTATGTTAGAAAGTTTTATTCTTCTGTTTTCGGTACTACTTTTCAGAGTTTTCTGATTTTTGGTTCCAATCTAGTTTATTAAGTAATCCAATTTCGATTGAATAATCCTTTATATTGATATGTGATTTAAATCCGCTGACTAAATTTGAAGCAATGTCTTCGCTTGTTAGCCCACCTTGTGACGTAAATCTACCTTCGGAAAAAAATCTTCTGTGGTTGATTCTTAGATAACTCAACCAACTTGGTCCCATTTTGTAACCAACTTCTGCTTTTGATGCCCAACCTAAACCGTAGTTTTCTGAGAAGAAATTGATGGATCGTTGTACGTGAAAATCTCTGGTTTTGATTCTTCCAAAAGATGGCATAAGGCTGAGGTCTAGGTAAAAATTGCCAGCGGAATAACGATATCCACCTCCGGCAAAAAATTCCCAGAGATCGTTCGAAAAACTAAGACCGATTCCGATGGGACCATAAAAGACAGGATTGGATTCTATAAATTGGTTCACGTCATAGAATAAATATTTGAAATAAGAATATCTTACTCCTGCGGATAGAAAAAAACCGGAGCCATCTGCCCAGTAGTTTGGGTTTGCACTCTGGAAGTAATATCTTCCGTAGAATTCAGCTCTATTTTCGGAGACAGTTGATTTTCCTTTGCCGTCAGCGAAGTTTCGACTTCCAGCATAAACGGTTGCAGAGTCTCTGTAACTCCATTCACGTGTTGCGATATTAGTCGTATTCTCCGTGGATATAGAGCCGAGGAAAAAATCTTCATCACGGGCTTCACCTGATTTTTGAGACCAACCGGTTGTCTTAAATGAACCGCTTACTTCCCAGCGTTCTTTGGTGATAATACCCTGAATACCGAGTAACGAAAACGTTCTCGGAAATGAGATTCGTGAGCCCCCACGAATTCCCGATAGATTTGGATATTTGTTTCCTGTTTCGAAAATATATTCTCCACCGGATCTTTCAATTGTAGGCCCCCATATTATTTCTGCGGATACTGGAGTTATGCTTAAGAGTAAAAATAAAAAGGCAAATTTGTATATTTTAGGCACCAACTTAGGATCTATTTTACCTCTCAGTTGTAAATTCCTAAATTAAATCTGGGGGAGGTGTCAAGGTATGGTTTTTGTTTTCTTCGTTCTAGGGGTGGGTGTTCTTAGGGGTGAAATGATTTCACCCCTAAGAGACATAATTAAATTGACAGGGTGGGCAGTCTCACGCACCATTTGGTAGGTTATGAACAAAACGGATCCTACATTGACTGAAGAGGAAGCGGCTAAATTCGTTGGTTTAAACATTGGTGAGTTTTCGGGCAAGGTATCTAGTTTAAAAGTACCCGGATGGAAAACTGGTGAATTTAAGCAGTCTGTTTTGCTGAAATATTTTGAACCTACTCAAACTGATGGTTTTGATAGTCATGTAATTGCAATATCAAACCAAAAAGGAGGGGAGGGGAAAACGACCATTAGTTTGTATCTTGCCGAAGCTCTTGCAGAAAATCATAAAGTATTATTAATCGATTGGGATCCACAAGCAAACGCAACGCAACTTTTTTTGAAAGATGATGTACCATCTGTGATGGATTACTTAGGTTACCGCGGGAAAAAAGCGCGAAATATTGAACCTGCTATCAAAACAATTGGCGAAAATTTCGATTTACTTCCTTCTACTTTGGAGCTTGCAAATTTAACTACTCCGTATGAAAGAGATGATTTCGAATTATTAAATGAAGCGATCCTTCCCCTGCGTTCGAGGTATGAATATATAATTATCGATTGCCCTCCATCTCTTGGCCTTATATTGGAAAATGCTTTGATCTGTGCCGACTATATACTTGTTCCGATTCAAACTAGAGCTTTTAGTTTGCAAGGAATTAGAGATTTGTATGAGACCTTTCAGAAAATCCAAAGAAAGGCAAACCAAAGACTCAAATTATTGGGTGCTGTTCTGAATCAATATGAGGGACAAAAGGCCCTAGCTGGTTTGGCGGAAGGGGTAAAAAAATATTTTCCTGTTTTTGAAACAGTGATTCAAAGACGGGAGGCTATTCCTCAGGCTCAGGCAAAGATGTCCTTTTTAGCAAAAATCGACTTAGCCACAATGAAAAATTTTAGAGAACTAGCAGTAGAGGTTAAAAGTAAAATCGATGTCCAAAAAAACTGAGTTTCAAGCTTTAGATTTAATTTCTGCATACTCTGAAAAGAAAAAAAATCCTTCTCATTTGGAGCTTAGTCAGATATTCCCGAACCCCACTCAGCCTCGCTTAATTGGTCGTGATGACACAATGGATTTAGTGCCTTCGATGGAAAGGTTGGGACTGATCGAACCAATTTTAGTTCGGAAAGATAAAGGAAAATATCTGATTGTGGCGGGCGAACGTCGTTATCGTGCAGCGCTTAAGTTGGGTTGGAAAGAAATCCCTGCAATTATCACAGATGCAAATGAAGATGTTTGTTATGAAATGTCTCTTGCGGAGAACGAAAAAAGGAAGAACTTGAATCCTTGGGAAGTAGGTAAAGCAATTCAGTTTCTTCGAAAAGAAAAAAGGAAAACGGCAGAAGAAGTATCTGAATTGTTGGGTTACAGTGGAAGGTATGTAAAACAACTTAGCAGTATCGCTAGGTTGGATCAAAAATCTGTAATGGAACTAATGATCAGCGGAAAACCACTTTCAGTAAAGAACCTTGAGGAATTACTAAAACGTAAAGAGAACAGAGGGGGTGAAATCATTTCACCCCGAGTTGGAGCTGGAATCAGCCGTATTAGTATCAATGTAAGTAAACTTAACGGAAAAGTGAGAGATAACTTTTTGAAAGAATTAGGTTCACTTAAAAAGAAATACGGAATCAACGAGTAGAGGAAAAATGAAGTCAATTTTAAAACTTAAAACGATAGATGATATCGAAAGAGAGTTATCAATCATTATAACTTGTGAAAAAAAACAAAAAGCAGATATTAGTTTAAGCCAAGTTTATGATTTTTTAGCAGAATCAATCGAATTATCGATCCAAAGAATCGGATCTACAAACAAAAGAAATACGATTAACAAAATATTAGGTAAGTATAAATTTGCAAAACTCCTATCGAAAGGAAGTTACACGAAAGCAAACCAAATTCCAGGGTTCCCACCAAAAGACTTGGGAGATGCAGATTCAGCACTACTTCGATTGAAAACATCTTTAACTGCTTTTAAATTACATTCGGGTCCTTTTGCCGAACATTCGGTTTTTGGTGAATTAGATAAAAAACAATGGGAGCGAATTCACGGTATTCTCGCTGCCTTTTTATTTGGTTATATCCAATTGTATGGTGATGAAAAATTAAGGTTTGCGAAAGAAAGGGAGCAGAAGAAGGAAAAGGCATTTGCAGATAAAAAACACCATCACCACCAACATCCACAAAAGAAAAAAGATGACCAAGAGACAAAACCCAGCGGTCACAATAGTCGCAAATGGAAAAATAAAAAGAAACCACATCATAAAGGAAACAAAAACCAAGGTGGTGGGTCTAGATGAAAATCTGTTTAGTTGCTGGTAGCCATCGCAAAAATTCCCAAACATTAAAAGTAGGTAAGTTTCTTGCTAAAACATTAGATTCAAAAGGAATCCAAACTACCCTTTATGATTTGGGTGGAAATCCGCTTCCTCTTTGGGAGCCGGCGATGTGGGAGAAGGATTCAGATATTAAAAAATTCTGGTTAGAATATAGTGCGGGATTTGGAAGCGCAGATGCATACATTTTCCTTTCGCCTGAATATGCAGGGATGGCTAGCCCTGCTTTAAAAAACTTTTTTCTTTATCTTAGTGGTGGTGAAATTTCTCATAAACCAGGACTTATCATTACTGTATCCAGTGGAATGGGTGGTAGTTATCCCAATGCAGAACTTCGAATGTCTAGTTATAAAAATACACGGATCGTGTATCTGCCAGATCATCTGATAGTTCGTCATGTTGAATCTATATTAAATTCTGAACTTCCAGAAGGGAAAGACGATGAATACATCCGAGGTAGATTGAATTATACGTTAAATGTTTTAGAAGAATATGCAAAAGCCTTCATTGCAGTTCGCCAGAGTGGTGTGATCGATACAAAAACTTACCCTTTTGGACTATAATGGCGATACCGATAGGAATTCCCACATTCAAAATCATAGTCACGATATAACCTAAAAAGGGACCTCCGAATGTATAAGGATCGAAGCTGTGCATTATATGAATAATAAACGGATGTAGTAGGAATATAAAAAGACTATTATTTCCTATAAAAGCGATCCAATCCGAAACTTTGCGGTTGAATTTAGGCAAAATTTCCCAAATTCCCAAAAAGAAAAAAATGGGATATACTAAATGGTGATTTTTGAAATCGGCAGCGTAAACACCGCTAAACAATATTAGAAGGAAAAAAAATAACAGCGCGAAGGTGCCGAATGGAAACAATACCTTTGTTTTTGGTTTATTTTTATCTTCTTGCGAAAGCCCAATTTGAATCCCCAGTATAAAGAAGAATATATAATTGAAAATGGAAATGGAATGGTATTCATCTGGGAGTATTGAATCGAAAAATCCTAAGTTTGAGGATAAGTTCACCAAAAATGAAAAAAGAAGTAATAGTCTGGAAAATGACTTATTGATAAGAAGTTTATCAAATAGATAAAACAAAATATAAAATTGGATTAGAAGTGGAACAAAATAGAAGGGTGCAAATACTTTCCCTAAAATGTAGAATTGTATAAATTCGACCACATTGTAATTATTATATTTTACCAAGTACCCAATGGCTGAAGCAATTGAATAAGGTAAAAGAAGATTCTTTAGTTTCGAGATCCAATATCCTTCTTTTTTCCTTAAGAATATAGCAGATGTTAGTATAAACAAAGGAACAGAAAACCGGGATAAATTGGAAAAAAACAAAGTAGTTCGGACGACCATTTGGTCAGCAGGATGAAAGAATTGAAAGTAAGAATGGATATGGATGAGTACGATTCCAACCATTGCAAAACCTCTGAGGATATCGAATCGATTCTCTCTACCCTGTTTTGTTGCAAGTGGATGTGGAAGAGAATAGGGGATTTGGAAGATCCAAAGATACAAGGCCCCAAGCCCCGTTAGTATGATCCCTAGTAATTCCCATTCCATAAATGCTATCTCCTTTACGGCATTTTCTTTTCAGATTTCCTGGTGCAAAGGAAAATGAATTCAGATTTTAGGCAAAATAGCCAAAAATAGATACAGGAGCCACGAATCAATGAGCAAACTCAACATTCCGCCAAATCAGAGAATCTTCAAAGAAGGGGAACTGAATAATGCGATGTACATCATCCTCCAAGGGAACGTTGAGATCTTTTTTACTGTGAACAACAGTCAAACTCGATTGGCTTTGATGAAACCGGGAGATTTTTTTGGTGAGATGGCTTTGTTTAGTTCCAACCCAAGAAGCGCCACTGCAAGAACGATTACGAATTGTGAAGTTGCAGTCATTGAAAGTAAACAACAGTTAGAAAACTTTCTTGTTAAGAATCCAAAGTTTGCAGCAAAGATGGTTTCGATTATGGCAGACCGTTTGGCTCGGACAAATGAATTATTGATCAGCAGTATGGAAAAATCCGTAGCTAAGAAAATTGAATTTAGCACAGAAGTAGGGAAAGAACATCAAATTGGAATTAGTGATGTCCAAGATGTGGAATGAGACTACCCGTAGATAGTAGGTAAGTTTTTTTTGATTAATGTGATTTCTAAAATGGGTGCATAACTTAAAAGATTTTTGATATTCACCGTTTGTCCCTCTCCCATCAAAAATTCTTTTAAAATTTCCAAAGTTTCTTCTGGTGGAAGTGAGGATATACTTGGATATTCGGGATGTCCCACTAAACTAAATTCATCGGCGAGTTTAGGGTCTTCTAATTGTTGGTCTTCGAGATTGAGTAATTCTTTCCAGTTCATAATTAAGCCAAGAGCGTTTGGTATTCTTCTCTATGTTCCTCAAACTTAAGCTTAAACCTTTCTTGCATATCGCGAAATTCTTTTTCTGATGTAATTTCAAAATATTCCAATACTTCAGGTTCCACAGTAAAATAATTTCCTTTGCCACGACCGATATTGGCTAAAATATCTGCAAGATAGATGATTTGACAGAGGATATTGTTTCGAGTTTTGCATTGCCAAGGTTTGTGGTGGTAACGGATGACATCGAGAATTTCATCAGGGAAATTCCATTTTTCTGCCATTAGATGTCCAATTTCAGAATGGGTAGTTCCTAAAGTGTATTCTTCTACCCATTCTGAAATTTCATTTGCGTCATCACTTCTAAGAACTCTTATCTGATTCACTTGGCTTAGGTCTAAAGAAAGAAGCACCATTCGTCCTAAGTCATGGAGTAAAGCTGAAATGATTGCAGGCTCCAACAACTTTAAATGTTTTTTGCGGTCTTCTATCAGAAATCTAGCGTACATAGAGGTTTTGAATGAATGGGTCCATACTAATACTTGTTTCGCATAACGAGAGTTAAGTATTTTTTTTGCACCTAATGTTAAAAAGATAGACTCAAGATTTTTGAGACCAATCCTCTTTACACCTTCAAGTACTGAAATGATGGGAATATGTGCGCCAAATAAGGGAGAGTTTGCAATTTTTAAGATTTCTGCTGTAATGGCTGGATCTTTTTCGACCTGGGCTGATATTTCATGCCAATCGACATCTTTTTTCTTTGCGATAAGGATCAATTTTTGGATTTGCGGAGGGAGAGGTGGAAGACTACTTACTTCCCGAACTAAAAGATTTTTTATATTGGTTTGGTTCTCTTTTGGGATGAGCTGTTTCGGGATCCGTATGATAACTTCCGTATATTCATCGGTTGTCATTAACTGAAAGAATTGATTAGATATTCCGGAATTTCTGAGCAAAATATGAATTAATACAATTCCAAGTCCTGAACTTTCTTCATTATCAACTGACTCACGATAGGCGTCGTTTATGTTTTTGTATTTTGTCGAAGCCTGGACACGTTTTAAAATTCGGTTTTTTTCTTCTGGGAGGATTTTGGCGTTATTTCGGACTCGAAACTCTATATAGTCTTCTTTGAAAATGGTGCTTAAGGTTATCTTGTAATTAGAATGATCCAGTGCTAAAAAAACTCGTTTGCGATTATGGCCAAATTCATCCTTATACATAGGGATACCCCTGCTGTAATCCTTTTCATCCCATAGGTCCAATCCTTGTTCTTGGAAAAAAACACGTTTGCCATTGGCCTTACATCCGTTTACTAGTAGTTCACTGAGAATTGTAAAGAGGATTTCATGTAGGAATTCCAAGGAAATACTACGAACCACTCTGCCGATCCAAACGTCCAGTTCCGGGCAGTCGATTTCCGAAAAGTGGACATACTCTTTGGAAATCAGTTTTCCGGAAAGAAAGTCCTCCTGGAAGGTGATGAGTGGGGGAATCGACATGATAAACCTGTTTTGAACCTTGTTTCTCTTTTTGAAAACAGAAAATTTTATTTTGAAATTTGAGTCAGGATTCCGATAATGAAGACTATGGAACTCTCGAAAAAATCCCTTTTGATTACCTTTGTGTTATTTGTAGCAGTTGTGTCTATTTCTGCTCAGGACGCAAAACCACAAGTAACCCCCACCGATGTGAGCCAAGAGAATCACGATGCAAAAGAGGGACAAGATAAAGAGTTATTCGAATACTATTATAAAACTCGCCCTGAAAATTTACCACCTAATAAAGCCAAACTAGAATATAACCTAATTAAGACGCTTAAAAAAGAAATAATGAGTCGTGACTATTCTAAGGAGTCTGTGGAAGCCATCAAAAAAATTGACGCAACCAACGTTCAATATGAAAGAGTGTATCGAGAGAGTAAATGGCTTCGTGGTTTTATGACGCAAAACACTCACCTGAATTACTTAGAATTCATGTATGTAGTAAAACATGATAAATATATGTGTTTCGTAAGTTTTGATGTTAATCCTGAGACTTATTTACAACAATCTCGTCAATCTCATTTGGTTTTTGCAGCGAAGGATAAGTTTGAGATAGTAATCCCAAAACCCTAAATATTAAAGTAACACCAACTAATACGAGTAAATAGATAAAACCATATTGAAAGTATCTTTCTAAGTTTTCCAAGAGGGGGAGTGATTCTTCATTCCCTCGAATTCGCGAAATCGCCGTTTGTTTCCCAAAAATTCTGATTTCCCTTTTATATACCTCAATCGTATCGCCTAATCGCAGTTTTTTGTAAATCGAGTAGGGGATCCTTTCTGTAATTTCATAGAGAGAACCGCTACTGAGACCGAAACTGTAATGGCATTGGTAAGCAATTGGAAATTGATTTTTGACACGAGATAGTTCCTGAACAATCGCAAAACTCCTGTTCTTTTCCTCGTTTAAAGTTACGGTTTCTAATTTTAAGTATGCGTTCTCGAAATGAACGAGAGAATAGAATAGGGATATGACAACAAAAGATACGAAGACCGAATTTGCGATCCAAACGGATACTCGTGGAGACATCTAGGACTTAGATGGCTCCTCAAAGGATTTTAATGCTTCTTCGCGGTCTGCATAAAATTGAAAAGCATTAGAAAGGCCGAGTAGATGAAACACTTGCAAGATGGAACTGGTGACTCCAACGAGTGCCATTTCTTTATTTCTTTTTTGTAAGTTCATTTTCACATCTAAAATCATTCGAATCCCAAGACTTGAGATGTATCGGAGTTCTGAAAAATCCAAAATGAGATGTTTTCTGTCGGTTCCGATCATTTCGTCTAAGATCGTTTGTGTGATACGGTCAAGTGGCCCTGATTCCATACGACCTTTGATTTGGACGATGACAGTTCCATTGATGCGTTTCTGTTCTATTTCGTATGGTAAGTCTTGCATGGATTCCCCTCTCTTTAGCGGAACAATTACAAATAATTTCTCCGGCGATAATCGAATCGTCGCCTTTGCGTAAGGTGGGAACGGGTAGTGTCTCTCCGTAAGAGAATCAACCGCGAGTCCACCATTCATTTCGGAAATAACTTCCACTTGATCTAAGGCCCTAAAATCTGCCAAGGAAAACTCTGTTTCTCGAGACTTCACTCGGATTTCTCGGGAATAAACATGAAAAAAGGGTTCGTGCTTTGAAAATGGTGTGAATTTCTTTGGAAAACAAGAACTAATCCAACCTGTGGATCCTGCACCTGTATACACAAGTAGTCCGGAACATTTTTGTTCTTCTTTTTTGCCCTGGTAGGAAATCCAAAATCTTGAAGTGAGATCCGGGCTGTTATTCCGTATAGAAAGTTCGCAAATGGCAGGTACAGTTTTGAGTTTTGTTCCGTTAGGATACTGAATTTCGGTATCAAGCAAGGACCACGACTCCAATCGAGTGTGTACAAAGTTGTTTTTTACAGCATCTTTTAATTCATCCGCAGTAAAACCAAGAAGGGCTCCCACTGATGAATCAGGATCGGAATTACATCCTATTAAATGGGTATTTCCAGCTAAATGAGCCACATAAGTGAAATGGTTATCACCGCCATGAGCTACAATCAAATCGTATTTGGTCCCACCTTCGGGATCGAAATTTTCCCGAAAAACAAAGTCGGCCTTTGGAAACACTTGAGATTTCAGAAATTCGCGAGACTCCAGTTGCCGTTCATGGGATTCAAAAGTCCTTTCAAAGACTTCTGGATTTTGGCGTGCGACTTCCTTATAGGCCTGAACGGAGCCATAAGTTTCCAAATCCAATTCGTATTTGGTACGTTTAAATACCACAACGATCTTTTTATACTTGGTTGAAGTCATGAGTTTTGGAAGAAATTCCTATTTTCATTAGGGAAATAAAGGTTTTTTTACAAAAACTTTGTTTTTCTTAGGAAATTTGCAGAAAAATTGTATCCAAAATCAATTTAGTCTTGTACCAAATCATGTAGTTTTATAAATAATGTGTAACCGTTAAATGGTTTAGAGGAAAATCAAAGTATGGCAACAACTCCTACCCCAATGAAGAAGTCCGAAATGCTCAGCGAATTGGCTGAAATAACTGGTATGACCAAAAAGAGCGTGGCTGCGTTCTTAGACTCCTTTGTTGATCTCGCTTATAAAGAAACCAAGAAAAACGGTGCATTTATCATTCCAGGTTTAGGAAAACTTGTTAAACGCAATCGTCCAAAACGTAAAGGAAGAAACCCTGCAACTGGTGAAGCAATTGTAATTCCTGCTAAAGTTGTTGTTAAATTCACACTTTCTAAAACTTGCAAAGATGCAGTTGTG
This sequence comes from Leptospira wolbachii serovar Codice str. CDC, assembly GCF_000332515.2. Lineage (NCBI taxonomy): Bacteria > Pseudomonadati > Spirochaetota > Leptospiria > Leptospirales > Leptospiraceae > Leptospira > Leptospira wolbachii. The sequence goes on along the minus strand of NZ_AOGZ02000016.1, from coordinate 18,143 downwards.
CCTCCTAAAAAATAATTTAGTTTGTGAACCCAGGAGGATGTCCCCCTGGGCATTTTATGGATAAAAAACCTTATCCTTTTTTACCTTTTGAAGATTCTCTCGTAGGAGAGAAAATTCTCCTCGTTTGGCAAGAAAGCCATCATTCTGAAAAAAATCTAAAAGACCATTTATTAAAGGCACTGGATCTCACAGAAGAGCAGATTGTTTTTACTCCCAACGCCATTAAACAAAAGTTAATGGTATCCTATCCCACTGAAATTCGAAGTTTCATTGATAAAAAAGAGTTATCTAAGATCACCAATCTGTTGTTACAGATCGCTAAAGGGAAATCAGAGTTATTTCCCACACCCGCACTTGACATTACATTTGAACTCATCGAATGGATTTTAACAGGGTTTGATATAGATGATGTACTAGTGGAAACCTTATCCGCATTATTCGGAACCTCTTTAACTAATGAATTTGTAGACCATGTCAGAGCTGAATACATCAAAGAACTGCGTGGGTGAAGAAATTTCGACTCAAAGTTTTATTTTAATTGTCAAACATTGAACTTAGTTCAAATTCTGGAACAAATAAGGACTTTTGGGTACAAATATGCAAACTCGTACGATTTATAAATGGGGATCTCCCGACGTAGAAGAAAAATTACCGGAACATACATTAAAATTTCTGGAAAAGCAGTTCCCCGTAGATAAAGAGTTCAAAACTTCACTTCCCAAAGGAGAACTTCCTCTAAAGTCTTTAAAAAAATCAAAAATTTCCACTGCCACTCTTACAAAGTTAAAACAAATTGTTGGTAAAGACTATGTTTCGTTAGATGACACGTCACGAGCAAGACATTCCATAGGTAAGTTCTACACAGAAATCTATAAAGCAAGATTTGGTGAAGTTAATGATGTGGTGGATGTGGTTGTGTCACCAAAAAATGAACAAGAAGTGATAGAAATTATCGCAGTAGCGAATGCTGGTAAAATTCCTGTGATTCCTTATGGTGCTGGTTCCACAGTCACCAAAGCTTTACAAGCTCCCAAAGGTGGAATCTCTTTAGATTTATCTCGTCTCAATCGTATCATCGAATTCAATGCCATTGATTCTACTGTGACGGTAGAGGCTGGAGTTTATGGACCTGTTTTGGAAAAACATTTAAATGAACGTGGGTATACTAGCGGTCACTTCCCACAATCATTTGAATTCTCTACTGTTGGTGGTTGGATTGCCGCAAAAGGTGCTGGTCAAGCCTCCACAGGTTATGGGAAGATCGAAGATATTCTCCTTAGCCTAACGGCAATTACTCCCTCAGGAAAGTTTGAATCCAAAGCTTATCCTGCAGCATCCATTGGTCCCGATTTATTTCGATTGTTTCTTGGAACCGAAGGGAGTTTTGGCGTTATCACAAAGGCAACATTAAAGATTCGCAAATACCATCCAGAAAATTCAGCCAAAGGTTCTTTTATATTTAAAAACTTTGAAAAGGCTGTGGAAACAATGAGAGATGTGATGCAAGCAGGTTTTGGAAAACCTCATTTCTTTCGGATACAAGACCCGGAAGAAACAGACATTTCCTTCCAGATGAGTGGCCTTCATGGTGGAAAAGAAGATTTGTTTTTACGATTCATCGGTTACAAACCAATGGAAAGATCTCTCATGCATATCATTGTGGATGGGGATCCGGCTTACGCAAAAGAAGTTTTAAAAAAGATTAAAAAAATTGCGAAACGGAATGGTGGCTTTTCGACTGGGGAATCGCCAGTAAATAAATGGTTACACCAAAGGTATTCCAGTGCTTATCTTAGAGATTACCTGATGGATGAAGGAATCAGGATTGATACATTGGAAACGGCCGTTAGCTGGTCTAACCTGCATGGACTTTGGGAAAAAACTCGTGCTTATATCAAAAGTCATGAAAACACATCCTGTATGGTTCATATCTCTCACGCTTATGAGAACGGAGCCAATTTGTATTTTATTTTCCTAAGCCCTATGGGTAAAAAAAATGAAGTCACTGATTTTGTAAAATTTCACAAAGGAATCATTGATAGCATCCATAAACATGGAGGTTCACTTTCGCATCATCATGGGATCGGTCGGATGTTATCTCCATGGATGGAACAGGAAGTAGGAAAAGAAGGACTCAGGATTTTATCATCTCTCAAAAAGACTTTCGATCCGAAAGGAATCATGAATCCAGGCGGATTGTTAGGACTTAAATAATGGGTGTTTCTGAAAGGAAAAAAAGAGAATTTGCGCAAAGAGAAACAGATATTCTCCATTGTGCCATTGAACTTTTTAGAATCAAACATCCTTCCCTTGTGAAGATGGATGATATTGCAAAACAATTGGAGATAGGTCGGGGAACGATCTATCTCCATTTCAAAAGTAAAGATGATTTGATGGCTCGCATTTCCTATGAGGACTATGTGAGGCTTCGTGTCCGTTTGGAAAAAGCCTTTGAAGCACAAACAGCCATCGAAATGTCCCGAAAAGCAATCAGGGCATATATTGATCATTGTTTAGGAGATCGACATATGTATCTTGTTGCAAAACAATGCGGAGTTAATTTAAACATTGATAATGTTTCTGATGACTTGCGGAAACTTTTAACAGATGAAAGAACAAATCGGTTAACACTTTTAGAAAAAATCTATAAACAAGCAAAACAAGAAAACCTAATCAATACTAGAGGAACTTATCCAAACGTTGCCGTTGCCTGGGGTATGATCCGTGGTGCGGTTGAAGTGATATTAGATGGGCATTTTCAAAACGAAATTAAAAGTGAAAAAGCCTATCTAGAAACGATTGAACATGTATTATTCTATGGATTATTTTCTGGTGGTAACAAAGGAGAGACTTGATGAGAAAAATTAAAGTAATTCTAAATCCCGTATCAGGCGGAGGTCTCTCTGCAAAAGTCTGGAAACAAGTAGAACCTGAGTTACAAAAAAAGGGAATTCCTTATGAGTATGAAGCTACCACGAAAGAACGAGCAGCTCGTGATATAACAAGAGACGCCGTCAAACAAGGGTTTCATTGGATTATAGGTATCGGTGGGGATGGTACATTTTCGAATGTCATCAATGGACTTTTTGAAAACGGAAAATTAATTAACAAAAATGTTGTTTTTAGTCCTATCCCTGCGGGTAGGGGGAATGATTTTATAAAAACAGTCAAAGTTCCTAAAAATCCCATCAAAGCATTAGAACAGATTCTTAATGGAACAGAAAAGTTAATCGATTTGATTGCGGTCACTTATACAAAAGCGGATAAAACAAAAGGAAATTATCTTTGTTTGAATTTGGCTGATTTTGGAATGGGTGGGGAAGTGGTTTATAAAGTCAATCGTTCCAAACTTGCCTCCATCATAGGAGGGAAGGGAGTGTTTTTGTTATATACGGTTCTTGGTTTATTCACTTATACAAACAAAAAAATCACTCTCACACTATCCAAATTTGAAAAAATTACAAACAAATGTAGGTTGATTGTTTGTGCTAACGGAGAGTATGCGGGTGGTGGAATGTGGTTTGCCCCAAAAGCAAAACTTGACGATGGTAAAATGGATTTACTTGCCATCCAAGATGTTACAGTAATGGAAACCTTGCGTAAGTTTGGTTATCTATATCGTGGGCAGTTATCAGAGGATTCCAAAGTCATTTCCAAACAAATTACAGAGTTAACAGCAGATTCGGAAGAAGATGTTTTTATCGACGTGGATGGTGAGAACATGGGCCAACTTCCTGCTCACTTTAAAGTTCTTTCCAAAGTATTGCCTATCAAATGTTAACAGAATGAAACAAATTACAAAAAATGAAAGTTCCCGATTAAAGAATCTTAAAAGCGAATATGACATGATCATCATAGGCGGTGGGATCACCGGTGCCAATGTCCTTTGGGATGCAACCCTTCGTGGTTACAATTGCCTACTTGTGGAAAAAAATGATTATGCATCTGGAACTAGCCAAGCAACTTCCAAATTGATTCATGGGGGACTGCGGTATTTAAAAAATTTTGAATTTGCCCTGGTTCGTGAGTCCTTATCGGAAAGAAGGTATCTCGCAAAAATTTCCCCTCATGCGGTTCGTCCTATGGGTTTTATCATCCCGATCCGATCTTGGTTCCAACGTATTCAATTGTTTTTTGGAATGGAATTGTACAACGCACTTTCTTTTGACAGAAATGATGAAATTGATCCAGATGTCCAACTTCCCAGATACAGGTGGAATTCATTTGCTGAAACCATTTATAAAGTTCTTGGGCTCAGCCGAAAATCCTTAAAGGGTAGTTTTCAATACTATGACTATGCCAATCCCAATCCGGAAAAACATACAACTGAATTTATTTTGTCAGCTAAAGAAAAAGGTGCCCATGCTTTTAATTACCTTTCTGTTACTACTTTAAAAAAACAGAATAGCGGTGGTTATACGGTTGGACTTACTGATTCTATTTCTGGCAAAAAGGTGCTAGTTTCATCTAAGGTTGTTGTGAATTCCGCAGGCCCATGGGCTGATGTGATTGAGTCAATGACCGGTGTCACCGCGGAAAAAAAATTAGTTCGCTCTAAAGGAATCCATGCTGTGGTTCGCAATATTTGTGGGAATGAATGTGTAGTTTTGTCCAAAAGAGACGGTTCTCATCTTTTTGTCATACCATGGCGAGGTAAAACCATCGTAGGAACCACAGATACTGCTTATGAAGATGATCCCGATTTTTTTAAGGTTAAACAATCAGAAATCGTAGATTTATTGGATGAAGTGAATCATAGTTTTGGATTTGCAAAATTAACGTTAAAAGATGTGGATTATTATTATGGTGGCCTTCGGCCTTTAGTAGAAGATCCAGGTAGTACAGAAGGTACTTATTCTGCGTCACGGAAATCAGAAATCTTTCATTATGAAAAAGAAGGATTCCCTGGATTCTTTTCTGCGTTAGGTGGAAAGTATACAACGAGCCGTGCCGTTGCAGAAACATTAGTAAATGCGATTGATTTGTTTTTTAAAGGAAGTGAATCAACTTGCGTTACAAAATTCACTCCACTTTTAGGTGGAAGATACCAAAACCTAAAAGAACTTACAACTGAATTACAGTTTAAATTCCCGAAAACTCCAGGATCTAAAATTGATACTTTGGCAAGACGTTATGGAAGTGTGGCTTGGAAGATTTTATCATTAGAAGGAAGTGATTCCTATCGTATTCCCAACGGTGAAATTTATTATGAAGAAGAAGTGGAATACTTGGTCACTCATGAAGATATCCTCCACCTGACGGATTTTTATTTTAGAAGGTCAGGGGTTGGCACTGTTGGTATTCTAGATCCTTCGGAACGAATCCGTTTGGATAAAAAAATTGCCAAGTCACTTGGATGGAATACCGATCGAACCAAAGAAGAAATGGAAGCTGTTGACCAAAGATACAAGTGGTTTGTGGACTAAATGGCAAGAATCTCAATTGATATCCCTGAGAAACAAATTTTTTCAACAGATCTAAGTGTCCGGATCTCGGATATTAACTTTGCGGGCCATTTAGCTCATGATGCGATTTTAACTTTGACACACGAATGCCGAGCTCGTTTTTTCCATTTCCAAGGTTGGACGGAAATCAATGTAGAAGGGAAGGGGATCGTGGTATCTGATGTGGCGATTGTTTATAAATCAGAAGCCTTTTTTCCTGATGACCTCGAGATGCAACTTTATGTGGACAATGTATCCAAAAAGTCTTTAGAAATGGTGTATGTCATCACTCATAAAAATGGTGGAAAAGAAATAGCAAGAGCCAAAACTGCAATCGTATTCTTTGATTATGCGGAAAGAAAACCATGCCCTATCCCAGATGTTTTTTTAAAAGTTCTTATTTGATTTTTGTTTGGATGGAGGATATAATTTTACGTTCCTCTTCTTCATACTTTAATTTATGAATTCCGCCAAGTGGGTTTCGTTTGACTGCCTGGTTCCACTTGGATGATTCGAGTTCTTCCCAAATCGAAATTCCCCACCTGCCATATTCATTGCGAATCCACTGTGTGAGTTGGGTGAGTGTTTCTTCGTTTTTGTCCTTCCTTTTTTCATAATGAAGGATGTATTGTAATAGTTCTTCGATTCCTTTTCGTTTTGTTACTGATGTTTTGAAAATGGGTGGAAGGGTGTGGTTTGGAAGGATGTCTTTGATAAATTCCAAAGTGGACTGTAACATATAGTAACTAGAATTGGCTAGAGACTCTTCATCACATTTATTGATGATAAAGGCTTCGGGAACTTCCATAATTCCAGACTTCATAAATTGTACTTGGTCGCCACCGAGAGGTTGCATCACAAGAAAAGATAAATCAGAGATGAGTGATACCGAAATTTCATTTTGTCCGATCCCTACAGTCTCAACGAATACGTAATCAAATACTCTTCTTAAGAATCGGATGACATGATAAGTGTAGGGATTGAGGCCTCCCAGTTCCAGTTGGGAAGGTTGGGAACGGAAATAGAGTCGAATGTCCCTTCTAGGAAGTGTGACACGAGTTCTATCTCCGAGTATAGATCCACCACTTACATTGGAAGAAGGATCGATGGCTACAATGGCCATTTTTTTATCGGGAGCAAATTCTAAAAACAAACGGCATAACTCACCGAGTAACGAAGATTTGCCGGCACCAGGAGTTCCTGTAATCCCAATGGTGAGCCCTTCTTTAAAATCTGGTTTTTGAAGAGATAGTTCATGAAATAAAGACTCTCTAAATTCTAAATTTTTCTCGGTTTCAATTTTAGAAATGATCTTTGCAATAGGATATTTTTCCCCGAGCAGTGCGTCAGAAACCAGTTGGGATAATGATTCTTTAGTATCAATCAAGGGATGTTGCCATTATTAAGAAATAAATTAGAGTCGTGGTAACTTCCATTACAAACCGTTTACTTGGTTTTGTAATGGAAGTTAAATCGGATTTTCGGTTTAAACGAGAACCGGTTCTACAGTGATGATGTCGATGATTTTGTTCATAATCGACATTAAGTCATAATCTTTTGGTGTAAAGATTTCACGAATTCCCATAGCCCTTAGGTCTTCAAAGTCGGATTCAGGAATGATTCCCCCGATCACAACAGGGATTTTAGCCTTGTAGTGTGCTAGTTCATCAAACAACTGTTTCACGATTTCTTTGTGAGAACCAGAAAGGATGGAAAGTCCAATCACATTGGCATTTTCTTCCACTGCGGACTGAACAATCTCTTCTGGGGAGAGGCGAATTCCTGAATAAATCACATCAAAACCACTGTGTTTTGCAGAAACGGCGATCATTTCCGCCCCATTGGAGTGGCCATCAAGTCCTGGTTTTCCCACAACAATCTTTGGTCTATGTCCATTTGCTTTTGTAAAGGCTTCCACTTTTCCACGAACGGTAGAAACCTTATCATCAGATAAAAAGAGTTTTTGGCCATCTACACCAGTGGGTGGATTGTATTCGCCATAAACATCGCGAAGAGCATCGGCCCATTCCCCTGTTGTCACTAGAGCTTTAGCACAAGCAATGGAGAAAGGCATTAGGTTTTTTCCATCTTTTGCTGCTTGTTTTAGTTCTTCCAAAGATTTTTTGGCTGCCTCTGCGTTACGGCGAGTTTTTGCCTCTGCCAAAACGTTTAATGTTTGTTCTGCGGATTTTGGATCTACTTTAAAGATACCACCATCGGAATCTGTCATGAGTGGTGACTTAATTCCGTCGGTCCATTTGTTTTTACCAACAATCACAAGTTCGTTGGAATTGATTTTGGAAAGTCTCTCAGTTTGTGATTTCACAAGTTGAGATTTCATATAACCATTCTCAATCGCAACAAGAGCTCCACCCATATCGATGATTTTTTGAATTTCAAGTTTAGCTTCTTCTTTAAGAGCTTTTACTTTTGACTCAATGACTTTGGATCCTTCGAAGATGTCTGGATATTCGAGTAGGTCTGTTTCATAAGCAAGGACTTGTTGCAATCGGAGTGACCATTGTTGGTCCCAAGGTCTTGGAAGGGAAAGTGCTTCGTTCCAAGCGGGGAGTTGGAGTGCACGGCATCTTGCATTTCTTGATAGTGTCACACCGAGAGACTCGATAAGAATCCTCCAAGCGTTGTTCTCTGGTTGTTCTTCTGTGAGGCCCAGTGAGTTTACTTGTACTCCATAGCGGAACACTCGGTATTTCGCTGTTTTTACTGCGTAACGTTCTGTAGTGATCTCTTCCCACATTTCTGTGAAGGCGCGCATTTTGCACATTTCTTCTACAAAACGAATCCCTGCGTTGACAAAGAAGGAAATCCGACCCACACACTGTTCAAATTCTTCTGCCGTAAAACAATTTCTTTCTTTGATGGCATCTAACACAGCAATGGCTGTTGCTAAAGCAAAAGAAAGTTCTTGTACGGGAGTGGCACCTGCTTCCTGTAAGTGGTAAGAACAAATGTTAGAGGGGTTCCATTTTGGAATTTTGTGTAAACTATACTCATACATATCCACGATGATTTTCATGGATTCTTTCGGAGGATAGATATAGGTTCCGCGTGCTAGGTATTCTTTGATAAGATCGTTCTGAGTGGTTCCATTGAGTTTTTCTAGAGGGACACCGCGTTCTTCTGCGAGGGCCACATATAGGGAAAGTAACCACATGGAGGTTCCATTGATGGTCATGGAGGTGTTCATCTCTTCAATCGGGATCTGGTCGAATAAAATACGAAAGTCTTCTAGAGAGTTGATGGGAACTCCCACCTTTCCGATTTCTGGGCGTGATACCTCGTGGTCGGAACTATAACCACACTGTGTTGGGAGATCAAATGCAATGGAAAGCCCTGTTTGGCCTTTAGAGAGGTTCTTTCTGTACAACTCATTGGAGGCTTTTGCATTGGTATGCCCTGCATAAGTCCTAAAAATCCATGGTTTGTCAGGTTTTCCCTGTCCATTCTCGTCCACGAGAAGGTATTCTTTTTTTTCGGCGGACATTCTTTGCCTCGTTTTATAAATTCTATGTATAATTGAAAATCTTCTGGAATATTTTCACCTAAAAATTTATACAGGATTAGGCAATTTGAGCCTTTTCCAAGATGCGCGACCCAAAACCTTTTTCACCACTTCCTTTCATTTTTAGCATCTTACTCTTAAGTTTGGGCTTTGCTCTGTTCTCTTATTTTAGACCTTTTCCCACTACCGAAACCGAATGGGAGTTTTTGGCCAATACCAAGGCTGCAACCGAAGAAGGGGGGCTCGTTTCTGCCAGAGAACCACTCGCTATTTGGTTTGTAGTCGCATGGAAGAAACTTTTTGGAACAAATTACATTCCTTCCTTTCTCGTGTTAGCCGGAGTTTTTTACAGTCTTTTCCTGCATCTTTTTATGTTGTTACTAAAGCAAGAAGAATGGAAACGAAACCATTACCTCTTGGTTTATCTTGCAGCATTCTTACCATTTTCGTATGGGTTTCCCACATCCTATTTTACAGAAACACTTTGCCTTGTGTTTTTACTATTGGTCTTTCTTACTTTTCGATTGGAGAAGATGACAGATCTTTTAATTTTTCCTACTTTCACCGCCCTTGCGTTCTTCTCTAGTTTTATCATGTTTTATCTTGGGTTTACTTTCTTTGTGATCTTTACTGGGATTCGTGGTTCTCGTAAGGCTGCCCAAAAAACATCGGTTTTCTATAAAAAGAAAAACATGCCCTTTCTATTTTTACTTGGGTACCTCGGATTTTTTATCCTCTCTCTATTCTATTTTTCTTATACAGATTTTTTTGGACCAAACTCCATTGGGTTTTTATTTAAAACTTGGTACACTTCAGCACTTCTCATCCTTCTTCCCCTCGTGGTACTTGGAATTGGTCATGTTTTATTAAAAACAGAAAAAGAATTAAATACCATTACGGCATCGATTGTCATAGTTCTTTGCATTGCAGGTTCTATCTATTTTGTTTTCAAAAACTTAAAATCTGCAGATAAAGAACCCTGGGATCTGCAATCTAAAAATCTTACCAAAGCATTTGGACAAGCTCTCATATTAAAATCAGATCCTATTTATTTGCCAAAGGAGTTTTCCTTTGCGTTTTACTTCCAAACGGGAACTAAAACGAAATATATGCGAGAGGAAAAGGTTTCCGATAAATCATTTTTCTATGTGGATGGAATTTGGAACCAAGACATCCAATTGGTGCAGAAATCAGGACTCTTCCGACGTAATTCTAGATCCTTTGCTATCGTGTCTATCAGTGAAGATGATGTCCTCATCCAAAGAGCCACCGCAGAGAAAATTAGGAATGAAAAGAACCTGAATTTTATTGTAAAAAAAGTAGATGAAGCTTGGCTTGGAACTGCCACAAAACATCCGTTTGATGTGTATACGGCAGGTTTACAGAAAAAATTCGGATACTTGACTTTTTATTAAAACCTAAATTTTAAGAACTAAAATCTTTATAGTAGCGTTTGACTTTGTTTACGTATTTTTGCGTTTCCTCGTAAGGAGGAATGCCCTTGTAACGTTTGACAGCACCGGGTCCCGCGTTGTAAGCTGCGATCGCTTTTTCTGGATCTTTGAATTCTTTCATAAGCCCCTTTAAAAACTTCACGCCACCACCAATATTGTCTTCGGGATCAAAGGGATCGGTCACACCTAAGGATTCTGCTGTTTCTGGCATCAATTGCATAAGCCCCATGGCACCTTTCGGAGATACAGCTTGGGGTTTAAAATTCGATTCCGCCTTGACCATGGCCTTGACCAAATTGGGATCCATCCCTTGGGATTTGGCTATAGACTCTATGGTTCCTAAAATGTCTTTGGATTTGTTTCCCAAATCCGAGTGCAAAGAGGTTTTGGATCTGTCTTCTGGGAAGGGGAGGGAGATGGAATCAACGGGTTGTGTCTGAGAAGGCACAACTGGTAAGTTTTGTGTAGGTTTTGCCTGGTTCCATTCCCTTTCCAAAACATCAGGAAAGGAAACGAGAGACTTGGGATTTTCCGAAAGTTTGGATAGGGATTCCATCCGATTTAGCACAGAAGATACAGAAGGAATATCAGTCAGTCTCACAACTTTAAGATCGACAAAGATGAGGAAAACTAAAGGAAAAAAATATGTCTCATTAGCCTACTTCCGGGTTGATCGACTGCAAATCCTTCAGGGATAGGGGTTTTACAAGATACCCTTTTACATTTTTGAATTCCGCAGAACGAGCTTTGTCTGTGGGGTCAATGGACGAGGTAAGGATATAGATAGGGAGCTTTGCATATTTAGGATGTTTACTTATGGCACCTAAAAATTCCCAGCCATCCATAATGGGCATATTCAAATCTAAAAATAATAAATCGGGATCTGCCTTGCCATTTAGCAGGGCGTTTAGAGCATCCTCTCCATTCTGGAATCCATGGATTTCGTCTGCAAAGGAAAATTTCTCCATCAAAGTTTTGATGAGAAATGTTGTGATCATGTCATCTTCAACTAGGTATACCATACTTAATTGTTTCATAAATTACGAATAGAGCCGAGCGTATTTTCTGGAAAAACAAAAAGAAAGCAAGAAATAAACCAACCTTAAAGTGTATGCGGTGAGGTTAGGATTTCGGGTCTCAGGATCTCTTTCAATTTTTTTTCTTCTAACAGACCTAATTCGAGAACTATGGATTCGACAGACCGGTTTTCTAGCAGGGCCTTCTTTGCGACAAGGGTTGCATTTTCGTACCCAATGTATGGATTTAAGGCCGTGGCAAGGCCCGCAGAAGTTTTGACTCGGGATTCCAGTAGTTCCCGGTTTGCCGTAATTCCAATGATACAATTGATTTCTAGTGTTTTGCAACCGGCTGTTAGGTGTTCAATACTTTTAAAAAGACTATGGGCGATGATAGGCTCAAAAGCATTTAACTGGAGTTGTCCGGCTTCTGCTGCCATTGTGATGGTGATATCGTTTCCTATGACTTCATAAGCAATTTGGTTGACTACTTCCGGGATGATGGGGTTGACTTTCCCTGGCATAATAGAGGATCCAGCTGCCTTCGCAGGAAGGTTGATTTCGTTAAACCCGCCTTGGGGGCCACTGGAGAGAAGTCGTAAGTCATTACATATTTTAGAAAGTTTTGTCGCAATCCGTTTGAGTACACCAGATAACTGAACAAAGGCGCCTGTGTCTTGGGTGGCTTCGATTAAATTAGGTGCTGCAATAAGACTAAGTCCAGTGTCGTTCGATAAAATATCTGTGACAATTTGTGAATAGCGAATATCAGTATTGATTCCAGTGCCGATAGCAGTAGCTCCTAAGTTGATCTCTCCAATGAGTGAGGTTGCTTCTTTTAGTCTGTTGATATCCTCACCTAACATAACATCGTAAGTGGAGAATTCTTGCCCCAAGGTCATAGGTACTGCGTCTTGAAGTTGGGTTCTCCCAATTTTTAAAATGTCTTTAAATTCTTCTGATTTTTTTCGAAAAGAAGTTTGCAGTTCCTCCATGGCTAAAAGTAATCCTTTGATGGCAAACACTGCTGCAACTTTGATAGATGTGGGATATACATCGTTTGTACTTTGCGACATATTGACATCATTTAACGGATGCAAGTGAGAATAATCTCCTTTGGGAAACCCGTACATTTCTAGAGCAATGTTTGTGATCACTTCATTGGCATTCATATTCGTGGAAGTTCCTGCCCCACCTTGAATCACATCCACAACAAATTCCGAATGGAACTCTCCTTTTAAGATCCGATCGCAAGCATCCGTGATCATTTTTGTAGTTTCTTTCGAAAGTTGGCCGAGCTGCAAATTGGCTTTGGCAGAAGCCCTTTTGATGTAGGCAAGGGCACGCACTAAATCTGGGTAGGATCCGATGGTTTTTCCTGTAATCGGATAGTTTTCTAAGGCTCTAAGTGTGTGGATCCCCCAATAGGCATTAGCAGGGAGATCTCGTTCTCCCAAAAGGTCGTGTTCTCTGCGAATCGATTTGTTCATAGGTATATAATTTCTCTTGGATAGGACGAAAGATACTCGACCAAATCCAAATGGGAAGAAGATTTATGAAGTCGATGTATAAAATCCCATTATCATTCCTCATCCTATTTTTCCCGGTGTTCCTTACTTCGTTGTCCGGAAAGGAAAAACAACCCGCTAGCGTTTCTTGCAAACAAAAGGAAGAAACAGTGAAAACCATTTTCCAACTACTGCCAGAATCGGAAAGGTCTTGTGTCGATATTGCCAAATTGGTTTTGACAGAAGAGGATGAAGATGGTGAAAAATTGGACAAAGAGTATGCCGAACTTTTCCTGAAAGTTTGTGAGCTCAAACGGAAAAAACTTTCCTTGGAAGAAATTAGAGAGAATCTTGGGATCACAAAACAATGCGTTATTGCGGTAAATGTATCGAAAAAGAATTGATTCTTTAAACAGTCGGTCTATTGTTTTTGCAGGTTTTATGCTAAAATACAATATTGTTCTCTTTTTTTTCCTTGTCCCAACGGTCTTACTTCCCTGTGATCCTTTCCCGGCCAAATCATTAACACCTATCGATCATTCGGCGAAGGATAAAAGTTTTAACGAATTCAAAACCAGATTTCAAAAAATTCTAAAATCGAAGGATCGTAAAGCCTTAGAAGAGGTAATCGACAAAGACATCCATTTTTCTTTTGGTGGGGAAGCAGGAAAAAAAGATTTTTTAAAATCATTCCAACTAACAGAAAAACCGTCTTCCTCCAACTTTTGGGAACTTATGGAAGAGGTTATCAAATTGGGCTTTCGGCAGAATAAAGAAGGCCAGATGGTGGCACCATACTTTTTCGAAACCTTCCCTGGTGATTATGATCCTTTCACGCACTATTTGGTAATAGGAAAGAATGTAAACGTAAGAGAAGAAGCATCCAAAGAATCAAAATCAATCACTCAACTCAGTTACCAAATCGTAAGAGCAGAAGCTGATGATTTAGATGGAAGACGTCTCGAAAAAGAAAGTAATTGTAACTGGAAAAAAATATGTACTCCACAAGGGAAACCAGGATATGTATGTGATCGCTTTTTACGTAGTCCTCTTGACTACAGAGCTTTTTTTGAAAAAAAGAAAAACAATTGGGTTCTCACTATCTTTATTGTAGGCGATTGACCGCTGTTAAATAAACATTCTTATCGGATTTTTCTTGAACCCAAGGTATATAGGATTTAGATTTGGTGAAACCATTATTCAAGGAACCATTTATGTTAAAAAAAATACTTTTTGTTGCTTTAGCGTTTTCGCTAACCAATTGTCTTGTCTTAAATCCAGCAGGTGCAACCATCGATCGTGAAAAAGGTTCTGAAGTAGCTTCTCGAATCACCGATGCTGCCATCCAGACAGACCTGATCAATTCAACTATTTTGGTAGGACGACCTTTTATCTCTATTTACAGTTTAATTGCGGCGGACATTGCTAGTATCGACTCAGCTAAATATTATGTGAAAGCGGATGTTGATCAGTGTGTTTCTGATATCAAAGGTTTTAAAGGCTTTGTACTTGGTTCTGCGATTGCAAACATCCTTTCCTGCCAAGACTTGAAAACAGATGGATACTTAACAGGCGATCCGTTCCCAAGTTTCTAATCTAAATTTTTTATATTCCCTGCTTCTTTTTTTAGAGGTAGGGAACTCTCCCTCAATCTTCCGGGTCTTATTTCCCAAACAAACAAGGAAGGTTTTATGATCTCTCTCAAACAAGTTTTAAAAATCACAACAACAGTCGGTTTAGTATCGGTTATGGCATTTGCATTCGGAAATTGCCGTGGACACAAAGATTTCGAAAAACGAATTGAATGGGTGGCTTCTAAACTCACATCAAAACTAGATTTAGATGATGCGCAAAAAGCCAAATTAGAAACCATCAAAGCGGAACTCATTGCCAAACACAAGGAAATGAAGCCAAAACATGAATCTTGGGCAAAGGAAATGGCTACACAGATTCGAGCTGAGAAAATTGACACCAAGTTATTGGATAAAATGAGTATCGAAAGAGAAACTCGCCACCAAGAGATGCGTAAGTTTTTTCAATCTAAACTCGTAGAATTCCATGCAGTGTTAAAACCAGAACAAAGGGAAAAATTTGCTGATCTAGTGGAACGTTTCGCAAGCCGCCACCAACCACCGGAAGAGTAAACAATGCCAGAGTTTGACTTCGAAACAGTAGTCAAAGAAACCAAATATTTGGTTCTTAAAACGGTCGGTGATACCCTCATCGACCGTTTTGATGATGCTACAGAAGATGTAGTTCAGGAAGTCTACTTCCGTGCTTTTAAATCTTTGGAGAAGGGCGGGTTTGATGGTAGGTCCAAAATTTCTACTTGGATTTACACCATAGCTCGGAACGAATCCCTTCGTATGAATGAAAAACGATTGAAGGAAGAAGAGAAAGCAAAACGATACCTAGTAAAAAACAAGGTTCAACTTTCGGGTGCCCATGACGTTACTACATGGGAAAAGGAAGAATGGATCGAATCCATACTTAACAGGATCCCTGAAGTGTATCGTCAAACCTTACGTCTTTATTTGGCTGGCAATACCATGGAAGAAATTGCAAAGGAACTAGAGATTAGGCAAGGAACGGTGAAGTCACGATTGTTTCGAACCAAAGAATGGATCCGCAAACACATACCAGGAGGAAAAAATGAATTCCAAGAATCCTAAAAAATGGGAACAACTTTTGAATGATTCTGATTTCGAATTACGTTTGGTAAGGCAAACCAGGGTTAGAATCAGAACCGAGAGGACGAAGCGTAAAATTTATGTCGCTTTGGCTACCTCTAGTTTGGTCTTTTCCCTATTATTTTTTAATGAGTTTATCATTGAACCTAGCGAACTATCAACTAATGTCCATTACCTGGTAGACGAACTGAGTTCAGAATCAATTGTGAGTTTGAGTATGGATTGACATTTATCAATGATAAATGTCAAAAAAGAGAACATGAGGTTTTTTTAAAAAGAGTATGATTTTGTTTTCCTTTGCGTCATAATAAAGTAAAGGGAAGTGAAAATATGAACGCCTGCATCCTATACCTCAACAAAAAACGAATTGAGATGATCAAATTTGAATCAGACCAAATGAGATCCAAAACTTGGGAGAAACCAATGGAATCGGATGTTTGGGATTTTGAGGACATCACCAAAACCTTACAATCACCAAGCGAGGTTATCCTTGTGGGAGAGTCTGAATTAAACACTCAGTATAGACGATGGTTAGTGAACCATGATAGAAACTTAGCCAAAAAACTCATTGCCGTGATTGGCAATAACAATGACACCAATATCAATCAAGACTTAGTCAGCCACTTCAAAGAAAAATATTTCCGCGGAAGAGGATTTTAGGTCTAGAGATCCTAGAAATAGAATTCTGTTGTAGAGACAACCAAACGGAGGTTTGACTGAAAGAAGGTCTAAGCAACTCCAAAGTTACAACAAGTGGTCACAAGACTCTCCATGATTATGGAAAAACAATCTGTAGAGTAAAAAACTGAGCGAAGTTAAAATCACAAGAGTTCCAAATGCAGGAATCCATTTCGGTTGGATGCGGTGCCTCCACTTTCCCACAAGGAAACTAAGACCAGAGAGAGCCGGTACTGTTCCCAAATAAAAGAAAAACATCACAAGACCACCCGTGAGTAAGTTCCCTGTGGCAAAGGACGCAGCATAAGCTGGATACAAAACCCCACAAGGGAGTAGGGCACTGACAATTCCAATTCCAAACCCAAGTCCATTTTTACTAAACTGAGAACGAATTTTTTCCAAAAACTTGCGAATCCCTTGTGGCAATGATCCAAAACTAGAGGTTGATTTGAGGGAGTAGGTACGAATGGCAAACACTATCAGAAATAAAAAGGTGAATACTCCAGCGACTCCTTTGATTGCAGTTAGATCTCCTAAAGCATTGGCTCCTTTGCCAAGAAAGCCGAGTACCATACCTAAAAAAGTATAAGAGATGACTCTCCCCAAGTGGTAGAGGTAGATAGGAATGGGTTTTCCTTTTTCTGTTTGTAAAAGAGAAACAAAGGGGCCACACATCACCAAACAATGAAAACTACTGACAAATCCATACACAAGTATGGATCCAAAGAAGCTAAGATTTGCTAGTTGGTCCATCTGATTGATTTGGGTTGGCTTTACTTTGTGGGTATTCTTCTTCTTCGAAGAACATTCTATACTTGGGAGATTCTATGTCCTCAAATTGACCTTTACGAAAGGCTGTGATAAAGACATAAAGAAAGAAAGCGGCAATACACATTGCCATGGGGATAGTTAAGTAGAGGGCTTCCATTGGGGGATCCTAAATCTAATGGAAAGAGAATTGAGAAGGACTGTCAAGCTAGAACATGCCATAAACACGGCACAGATCACGGGTAACATAAGTCCAAACATGGCAAGTGGTAACATGATGGAATTGTAACAGAAAGAAATGATGATGTTTTGTAAAATCACCTCTCTTGTTTTTTTGGCAGAAAGTAGGGAATGGACAAGTCCATTTAAATTCCCTGAAGTCAAAACAACATCCGATTTTTCAAGAGAGAGGTCTTCTGCTTCCGTATGAGAAATGGAAACATTGGCTTGGGCTAAAGAGAGACTATCGTTGATTCCGTCTCCCACCATAATGACAATGTTTCCTTTTTCTTGAGCCGTACTGATAAGATTTGATTTGTCTTCAGGAGATAAGTCAGAGGAATACTTTTCGATTCCGAGTGTTTCTGCAATGAACTTCACCGCTGCATAACGATCCCCAGAAAGAATCGAAATGTTGGGAACAAAGTGTTTGAGTAAGGAAATAAAAGACCTGGCACCAGGTCGTATTTCATCTGCGAGTAAAAAACTCCCCCGATAATTTCCATTCACTGCAAGTAAAATTAAGGATCCTTCCCCTTCCGGCATTTTTTCCATCGGGATTTGTTCCGATTCGAGTAAACTTTTGTTTCCAATAAGAACGGAAAGTGATTTTGAATCCACTTCTAATTCTGCTTTCACCCCACGGCCAGGGATGTTTTCCAAATGGAGAAGTTGGATGGATCCTGCTCTTTTGGTAACAGAGCTAAAAGGTTCTAGATACTTCACAAGTGATTTCGCTAAAGGATGGTTCACTTCTTTTTCGATTCGATAAACAAGTGGTAGGTGGTCATCGGACACTGATACTTGGCGTACTAAAAATTTACCTTCGGTCAGAGTACGCGT